>VXNG01000049.1:14372-23446 GCA_009840695.1 Acidimicrobiaceae bacterium | reverse complement strand
ACCATCCCATGTCGGCCTCCGTCGGGCTCAGGGCGCACACCTCCCAGTCGAGCACGGCCGCGGTCCGGTAGTCCTGCAGGATCATGTTGCCCAGGCGGGCATCACCCCACGTCAACCCGACCCGGTCGTCACCGGGGTCGTTGGCTTCGAGCCAGTCGAGCGCGGCGTACAGCACGGGATGCTCCCTCCCCGCCAACTCCGAGATGACATGGCGGCGGTACAGGTCGATCTGCAGTGCAGTCGTCGGTTGGCCGATGCCACTGGGATCCAGCCAGCCCAGGTCTGCCTCGCGCCAGTCCAGGCGGTGGATGCCGGCGATGGTGTCGATGGCTGAGAGCACCATGCGCCGGCGCTCCTCCGGCGTCGCCTCGTCCACCACGAAGCCCGCCTCGGTATAGCGGGGCACATCCGCGGGAATGCGACCATCGACGAAGCCCATCACGAAGAAGGGTGCGCCCAGCACCGCGGGGTCGGGTTCGTAGCCGAACAGTGGCGGCACCGGGGCCACACCCGCCGCCGCCACTGCCTTCATCGCCCGGTACTGGAGTTCCACCGACACCGCGCAATGCGGCGTCTGGGGTGGGAACATGCCGCCGTCGGCCGGCTCGATCCTCACTGCGTAGCGCTCCTGGCGATCCGAACCGTTCTCGGTCCAGGCCGCGCCGAGGATCACCGTCTCGTTGGAGAACCCGGTGCTGACCGGCACCTCGATGTCGACCACGGTGAGGTCATCCCGGGACGGGAAGGCCCGTTGCATCCACCCTTCGAGCGCAACCCGGTAGTGACTCCGATCGGTTTGAAACTTCGGCGCGTTGGGCAGCTCGCTCTCGGCAGGGTCGGACTCAGGCACGCCACAGTCTGCTGGCCCTGTTCAGGGCCAAGCAAGTGAATTGAGATTAGCGACTGTCCAGGACGCTGACCGCGGCGATCAGACCTGAGTCTGCTGGCTCAGGAACGACCGCTCGGCCAAGCCGTGCCACTCAGCGATGCCGTCACGGAACTCGCGCCACGGCCCGAGGATCCGGGCGAAGTTCCCGTCGTCGCCGGCCACGGTGTCCAGCACGTTCTCGGTCTCGGCCTTGAAGGCGGCCATCAACTCGGGCGAGAACTCGCGGATCTGGGCGAACTGCTTGATCCTCTGGAGGTCCGCCTGGTTGAGCACGTCGTAGGTCGCCATCGTTCTCATGTTGGCGTCCGTAGCCGCGCACTGGATGGCGGCCTGGTACTCCGGAGGCAGCTCGTTCCACCTCTCCAGCGAGATCTGGATCTCCACTGCCGTGCCCGGCTCCCACCAGCCCGGGTGGTAGTAGTACAGGTCACCCTGGAACTGGTCGAGGCCGAGGATGAGGTCGTCGGTCGGGCCGACGAACTCCGCGCCGTCGATGGCGCCGGTCTGGATGGCCTGCAGGATCTCGCCACCGGCCAGCGTCACCTGCTCGCCGCCAAGGTTCTCCAGCACCCGGCCGGCCAGGCCGGGGATGCGCATCTTGAGGCCGTTCAGGTCGGACACCGAGTTGAGCTCCTGGGTGAACCAGCCGCCCATCTGGCAACCGGTGGCGCCCCCGGGGAAGACGATGATGCCGTGCTCCTCCGCGTAGAACTCGTTGAGCATGTCGATGCCGCTCCGCCTGCCCTCGTTGTCGAAGGTGCCGTACAGCCAGGCGTTCTGCTGGCGCTGGTTGAGCCCGAACGGGACCGCCGTGCCGAACTGCTGCACCGGGCTGATGCCCACGTAGTAGTAGGAGGCGGTGTGGCCCATCTCCACACCGAGGTCACGCACCGTCTGCAGCACCTCGAGGCCGCCCACGATCTCGCCCGCGGGGCGAGCGTTGATGACGAAGCGCCCGCCGGTGAGCTCGCCCACTCTCCTGGCGAAGTACTGCGCCGAGCCGAACAGCGTCACCAGCGCAGTGGGCCAACTGGTAGCCATCTCCCAGGTCAGCTCCGTACCGCGCCCATACGCCTGCGATAGGTCCTCCTCCTCGTCGTCGCCTGCGCACGCGGCCAGGACCGCGGTAGCGGCCGCGAACCCGGCTACCCCGAGGCCGCCCTTTATGAATCCCCGTCTGGCCAGACCCGAAGAGTCTGTTTCGTCGAGGACCGTGCTCCCAGCCGATCCATCGGTCTGGGCCGAGTCTTCTTGAGTCACTTTGTCCCTCCATGGTTGACGTGATTTGCTGTGCCGTGGGTCGCCTTCACGGAACCAAGACTCCCGAGCAAGCGAGCCCGCGGGCAGAAATATTACACCCACTACTACTAGCGTGCCCGCGGAGCCCCAGCGTCAATCGACTCGTGCTCGCTGCAGGCCGCGCGCGACTGCCTGCCGCCACGGCCAACCTCAACCGAACTGGAACGTCTCGATCGACGTGTAGGTGATGGCGGGGAAGATGGCCAGGATCACCAGGGCCAGCGCCTGCAGGCCCATGAACGGGAAGGCGCCCTTGTGGATGTCGGCCGTCTTCACCTCGGGCGGTGCCACGCTCTGCAGATAGAACAGCGAGAACCCCACCGGTGGCGAGATGAAGGCCATGTTCAGGTTCACCGCCATCAGCACCGCGAACCAGATCTTCTCGTCGGGGGTGAACCCGAGGAAGTCCATGGCCGGAACGAAGATCGGCACCACGATGAAGGTGATCTCCAGGAACTCCAGATTGATGCCCAGCAGGAAGACCGCGACCATGGCGATGACCACGAAGCCCCACTTGCCGCCGCCGATCGCGGTCAGCCACTCGGAGGTCTGGTCCGACCCGCCGAGCTGGAAGAACATGGCGCTGAAGAAGGTCGAGCAGAACAGCAGCGTCATGACCAGGACCACCACGTTGGTGGTGGAGCGGGCCGCGTCCTTGACCGCCCGCCAGTCGAGCCGCCAGCCCTTGGTGATGTGGGTGGCGCCCTCCTTGGCCAGCAGATCGTCGAACAGCCAGTTCAAAACGGTCAGCAGCAGCGCGCCGAAGACCCCCACCGCGCCCGACTCCGAAGGCGTGGCAATCCCCGCGAAGATCGACAGCAGCACTCCGAAGATCAGCGTCAGAATCGGCACGATGGCCACCAGCACCTCGGCGGCCAGCATCCGGGTGCGCAGCAGGACCACGAAGAAGATGACGAAGTGGACCACGACCATGGCAAGCGGCGACCACCCGCTGGCCAGGAACCCCATCCCGCTCGCTCTGGCCAGCAGCGTCACCGCTCCCACCATCAACGCCAGGATCGCGGCGAGCAGCAGCTTCGTCCGCAGCGACGGGTTGCCGGTGAGCGTGCGCTGCTCCTTGGGCATGGCCGGCCCCGTGTGGGGTCTGAGCCACGCCAGCACCAGCACGTAGGCCACGTAGAGCCCGCTCAGCAGCAGGCCGGGCAGCAGGGCCCCGGCGAACAGTCCGAGGATGCCGACCCCGAGCTGCTGGGCCAGCAGGATCAGCACGATGCTCGGCGGCAGCAGCTGGGCCAGGGTGCCCGAGGCGATGATGGCGCCGGTGGAGAGCTTGTTGTCGTAGCCGAGACGCACCATGGCGGGCAGCGACAGCAGGCCCATCACGATCACGGTGGCGGCCACCACGCCGGTGGCCGCGGCCAGCAGCGTGCCCACCACCACCACCGCGGCCGCCACGCCCCCCCGGAGCCGGCCCATCAGCATCCCGAACGCGTTGAGCAGGCGCTCGGCCATGCCCGACCGCTCGAGGATGGCGCCCATGAGCACGAACAGCGGCACCGCCAGCAGCGTCGGGTCGCTGACAGCCTTGTACCACCTTCCCGGCAGCGTGTTGAGAGTGTTGGGGTCGAAGACGTCGAGCCAGTCGCCGACGAAGCTGAAGAACAGCGCGGTGGCCGCGAACGAGAACGCCACGTTGTAGCCCGACAGGATCACCAGCATGAACACGGCGAACATGGTCAGGGCCAGGAACACCCCGGCGTCCATGCCGAAGATCGTCTCCAGGGCGAGCACTCCCACGGCTACTCGATCCGCAGCGGGGTGTCGCGTTCCACGATGGCGCCGTAGTCGTCGCGCCCGATGAGCACGAACCCGGTCTTGATGACCTCGGCCAGGACCTGCAGGCCGAACAGGAAGAAGCCCACCAGCAGCATCGTCTTGATGGGCCCCACCGCCAGGCCGCCCGCGTCCACGGCCTCCTCCCAGCTCTGCCACACCCGCCAGCCGGCGGGCCACTCGCCGCTGTAGCGCCGGCCGAGGGCGGCCGCCGCGTAGTGCTGCAGGATGCGGACGCTCATGAAGACGAACGGCAGCAGCAACACCGTGTGCATTGCGAAGTCGAGAGCGGCCTTGGTCTTGTTCGAGAAGTTGACCCACCAGAAGTCGATACGGGGATTCACGCCGTCGCGGACGCCCATGTTGATGGCCAGGAGGAACATGAGCCCGAAGGACTGCTGCGCCAGGCTGACCACTTCACCGAAGAGGATGTCCTGCTCCACGTACTGGTTGCTGTACCGGGTGACGACGTTGAAGAACTGAAGGATGAACACAGCCCAGGCCAGGATCATCGCCAGCTTCAAGGTGAACTTCGGGATGGCTTCGATACCCAAACGCAGGCGATGAAGCCCGTCGTGCCACGCCGACAGGGCCACGCCGGCGACGAGAAGGATCCACCACCACCATTCGAAGCGGCCGATCAGGTAGGACGTGTCGGTGAACAGGTGGGCGACGACGGCCCCCAGCAGTGTCGCTACCGCGACCCACCCCGACGGATGAAGCATCCTCCAGGCCAGCACGCGCTGACCGGACTCGGGCGCGGCCGCCACCGACATAGTACGTGACACTAGTATTCGGCCGAGTAGGCCGCCCAGTACACGGCTCACCAACCGGACCGCTGGGCAGGTGCTACGAGCGTGAACGGCTCGTGCCGCAGTTGCGGCACCTCGCCGTCCAGCCCGCCGGGGTGACCGAGGTGGCCAGCCACGCCCCGCACCGGCCGCAGTAGCGGGGCGGGTCCAGTTCGGGCAGGCAGCCGGCGCAATCAAGTCGGCCGCAGCCGCGGCAATGGCGCGCCGGCGCGCTCAAACCGCGGCGGACAGGCTGCCGATGGGCATGCGCAGGTCGGCCAGCATGTCGAGATCCTGCTGGGGCGACCGTCCCAGAGTGGTCAGGTAGTTGCCCACGATCAGGGCGTTGATCCCGGACGTCATTCCCATGGCCTGGAGATCGCGCAGGGTGATCTCTCGACCGCCGGCGTAGCGCAGGATCACCGACGGCAGCGCCAGCCGGAACAGGGCGATCCAGCGAATGGCCTCCAGGGCTCCCACCGGCTTGCGGATCTGCAGCGGGGTGCCCGGACGGGGGTTCAGAAAGTTGATGGGCACCTCGCAGGGCTCCACTTCCCGTATCTGCTCGATCAGCTCCAGTCGCTGCTCGACGGTCTCGCCCATGCCCAGCAGTACCCCGCAGCACAGCTCCATGCCCGCCTCTCTCACATAGGCGCAAGTGTCCACCCGCTCGTCGAAGCTGTGGGTGGTCACGACCTGGCCGAAGAACGACCGGGCCGTTTCCAGATTGTGGTTGTAACGGTGCACCCCGGCCGCAGCCAGCTCGAAGGCCTGCTCCCGGGTCAGGATGCCGGCGCTGACCGCCACGTTGAGACCGGTCTCGGCCGACACCAACCCGGTCAACTCGATGAGCCGGTCCAAGATGCGGCGGTCGGGGCCGCGCACTGCCAGCACCATGCAGAACTCGCTGGCCCCGAGTTCTGCTGTCTCGCGGGCCGCGGCCAGCACTTCTCCGGTATCGAGGAACGGGGTGGCCTTGACCTGCGTGTCGAACGCGGCCGACTGACTGCAGAAGTGGCAGTCCTCGGGGCAGCCCCCGGTCTTGGCCGACAGGATGCCCTCGACCTCGACCACCGGGCCAGCCCAGGCCAGCCGAACCTCGTGGGCCAGCGCGGCGAGCGAGGGCACCGCCGAGTCGTCGACCACGGTCAGCGCGGCCAGCTCATCGCTGGTGAGCTGGCGGCGCTCATCGAGCAGCGCTACCGACGCGCCGGCTATGGCAAGCCCGGTCATACCGATGATCCTACGGGTCCGACGTCCCAGGCAGCCGGCTCACTCGGCGACGGACGTGTCCAGCTCCGTGCTGCCGAGATAGGCCGCGATCACGTTGGGATCGCGCTGCACCTCGGCCGGAGTCCCCTCAGAGATCCGGCGACCAAAGTCCAGGACCATCACCCGATCGGCGATGTCCATCACCAGGCCCATGTCGTGCTCCACCATCAGCAGGGTGATGCCGAGCTCGCGGCGGACGTCGAGGATGAACCGGGCCATGTCCTCGGTCTCCTCAAGGTTCATCCCCGCGACCGGTTCGTCGAGCATGAGCAACTCGGGGTCCATGGCCAGTGCGCGGCCCAATTCCACTCGCTTCTGAACGCCGTAGGGGAGCAAGGCCACCGGGTGCTTGCGCCAGCCCTCGATCTCCAGGAAGTCGATGATGTCCTCCACCTTGCGGCGGTGCTCGATCTCCTCGCGCTTGGCCTTGCCCACCCACACCGCGCCGGCCAGGAACGATCCGGTCATGCGGATGTGCCGCCCGGTGAGGAGGTTGTCGAGCACGGTCATCTGGGAGAACAGCTCGATGTTCTGGAACGTGCGGGCCACCCCGAGTCGGGCTATCCGGTCGGGCCGGGTGCCCATGATGGAGGTCCCCTTCCAGCGGATGTCGCCCGACTGGGGCCGGTACACCTGCGAGATGGAGTTGAAGATCGACGTCTTGCCTGCGCCGTTGGGACCGATGATGGCGAACAGCTCGGCCTCGGCGACCTCGAACGACACCGAGTCGATGGCCGTCACCCCGCCGAAGCGCAGCGAGATGTCGTCCACCTCGAGCAGCGCGGGCGCCGGTTCTCCCCGGGGCCTCATGGCAGCCGGCCCCTGGGACGGGTCGTGCTGCTCATGACAGCCAGCGCTTGCGGCGCTTGTAGTGCTTCACGTCGCGGAACGACTTGCGCTCGCCCCCGGCGCGCCGGCCCAGGTAGAACTCTTGCACATCCTCGTCGGCGAGCAGCTTCTGCGGCTCTCCGTCCATGACCACCTTGCCCGACTCCATGACGTAGCCGTAGTGGGCGATGGACAGGGCCATCACCGCGTTCTGCTCGATCAGCAGCACGCTGGTGCCCTGGACGTTGATGTCGATGATGATGTCCCGTATCTGCTCGATCAGCATCGGGGCCAGGCCCAGCGACGGCTCGTCGAGGATGAGCAGCTTCGGGTCGGCCATCAGCGCCCGCCCGATGGCCAGCATCTGCTGCTCACCACCCGACAGGTATCCGGCGGTGTCCCGCCGGCGGCCCTGCAGCAGCGGGAACAGGTCCATCACCCGCTCGTAGGCCTCCTCGTTGGCCTTGCGGTTTCTCACAGTGAACGCCCCGGCGTTGAGGTTCTCGTCCACCGACAGCTCGGCGAAGATCCGGCGACCCTCCATCACCTGGGTGATTCCGGCTTCGACGATGCGCGACGGCTTGTAGTCCGAGATGTCAGCGCCGTTCCAGACCACGGAACCCTTGGTGATGTCACCCCCGTGGACGTCAAGGAGCCCGGTGAGGGCCCGCACTGCGGTGGTCTTGCCCGCTCCGTTGGCGCCGAGCACTGCCACGATGCTCCCGTCGGGCACGTCGATGGACAGGCCGCGGAGGACGAGGACAACCTCGTTGTACACGACCTCGAGGTTGGCCACTTCAAGCATTCTCGCCGACGCTCTCCCAGCGGCAGGCCCGCGGGGCGGATCGCCCGCGGCCGGCCTAGTGGACTATGAAGCCTTGAAGCAGGGCTCGTACTCCCAGTTCAGGGCGGTCTCCGACGCGTAGGGGCCCTTGATGAGGGAGATGCCATTGTTGCCCTCGTCCATCACGGTCCTGCCCGGCGTGTACGCCGCCAGGTCGATGTCGTAGATGTACGTCTCGCGCACGATGTTCGCGTTGGGCTCGCCGCTCCAGGTCTGGTCAGGCGCCAGGCCCTGCAGGTCGGCAGTTATCTTCTTCGCGGCGGCTTCCACCCCGGCCCGGGTGAGGTCGCCGTCGGTGATGGCCTGGTCCAGGATCTGACTGGTGATGAGGCCATATATCCACGACAGCACGTACAGGTCGTCGAAGGGGGCCTCGGGCCGGTACTCCCGCATGGCCGCGATCACGTCCCGCATGCCCTGAGAATCGCTGGCGTTCCACAGCACTGTGTAGTAGCTGAAGGTATAGAGCTGGTCGGCCAGGGGCCCCACAGGCGTGTTGAGCAGCGCAGGGTTCCAGCTCGGCCCGCTTCCCCCCCAGTGGCCCGTGAAGCCCGCCTGGAAAGCGCCACCCATGATCGGGGCGGTCTGTGTGGCGCTGGTGGCGATCCACACCCAGTCGGCGCCGGAGTTGACGATCTCGGTGATCACCGGCGTGTGGTCAGTGCCGGGCACGGGCGATACCGCTCCCTGGCCGTCGTAGACGAGTTCGAGACCCAAGTTCTCGGCTGCGAGCTTCGCGCCGATGGCCGCGTCCTCGCCGTAGTCTCCCGGCCAAGTGATGAGAGCCCACTTGTCGCCATAGGTCTCAGCCATGTACGTGACGCCGTTCATCGCCTCGATGCAGTAGTTCGCCTGAATCTCGAGCACGTTCTGGCCGATCTCGGGGTCGGCCCAGCCCGAGTACCACGACAGCGGCACCGCGACCAGATGGTCCTCAAGGAGCTCACCCCTGATGGCCAGGTTGTGCGGCGAGCCGATCGACGTGGAGAACATCACGACGCTCTCATCGCCCTCGCCCGACATCACCTCGTAGTGCTCCCGGAATCTGGGAACGTCGTAACCGTTGTCGAGGATCACCGGCTCGACCGTCCACCCCTGCACGCCACCACGGTCGTTCAGCCATTCCCAATACACCTGGTGGCCATCGGTGATCTTGGTGGTGAGTGGGGCGAAGGGGCCGGACAAGTCGGTGTTGACGCCCACCCGGATCGTCATCGTGTCGGGGTCGACGCCCAGGCCGGTCTTGAGTGCGGCACTCTCCTCAGGCTCCGCCATCTCCTCCCCGGCGTCAGGCTCAGAAGCCTCCTCAGGCTCCGCCATCTCCTCCCCGGCGTCAGGCTCAGAAGCCTCCTCAGGC
>VXNG01000049.1:0-14362 GCA_009840695.1 Acidimicrobiaceae bacterium | reverse complement strand
CTCCTCAGGCTCCGCCATCTCCTCCCCGGCGTCAGGCTCAGAAGCCTCCTCAGGCTCCGCCATCTCTCCCCCGGCGTCAGGCTCAGGGGCCTCGCCGACCGACTCCGCAGTGTCGCCGGATGGCTCCGCTGGTTCGCCTGTGCTGTCGTCGTCTCCGCAGGCCGCGGCCACGAGAGCCAGGACGCAGAGCACGGCAGCCAGCCATTTCATCTGTCTCACGGTTGTTCTCCTCCAGGATCGTGATACGGACTGGTCGATGAGCCTAATGCTCACATCGTGGCGGCGCGGGGCCCGCTCTTAGTAGCTGAAGGGCCATCGTTTCCAGTAGTTGCGGATCCGGATCCAGAGCCCGAACAATCCCAGCGGCTCGACGATCAGGAACACGACGATGAGCGCGCCGAACAGCACCACGTTCCAGTCGAAGACGCTCAGGGTCCAGCCCGGGGTCTGGATAGCGGTGTTGATCACGCCGAAGTCCCCTCCCTCGGTGAGCAGGACCCGACCGAGACCGCCGGCGAGGCCGCCCTCGGCCTGCTCGAGCCACTTGGTGAACGCCGCCACGAACTCCGGTGCCATCACGACGAAGGAGGCACCGATCATCGGCCCCGCCGTGGTTCCGGCGCCGCCGATGAGCAGGACTGCAATGAACTCCACCGACAGGAACAAGCCAAAATCCGAGGCGACAACCCGCTGCGACAGCGCGGCGAACAGCGCGCCGGCAACGCCGGCATAGAACGACGACACCGCGAACGCCACCAGCTTGTAGCCGAAGTCGGGGACACCCATCACCTCTGCCGCTATGTCTCGGTCGCGGATTGCCTGCAGGGCCCGGCCGGTGCGGCCCCGCAACAGGTTCTTGGCCACGAGTGCGAGCGCCAGTGTGATCACAAGCAGGAACAGGTACCGCTTCTGGGCGTCGCTGACATCGAACCACAGCCAATGGCCGTCGTCGCCGACGTTCACGAGCGGCGTCTCCTCCTTCCAGAGCCTGATGTCGAGTTCGGGGAACTCCCGTCCGAGCCCGGGCGCACCGGCGATCTTCTGACCCCAGGAGGTGTTGCCGAGGTGGATGCCGACGAATACGAGGCCCAGAGTGACGATGGCCAGATAGAGCCCGCGCAACCGCACCGCCACCGGGGAGACGACCACTCCCAGCATGGCCGCGGCCACGCCCGCTCCGGGCAACCAGATCCAGATCGGCAGCGAATGACCCCAAGTGGTGTCCCCACCGGCGCCCCCCAGGTACACGGCCGCGCAAGCCCCCACGCCCATGAAGAAGGCGTGGCCCAGCGACACCTGCCCGGCTACTCCGCTCAACAAGTTGAGTCCCAGCGCCGCTATCGCGTACACCATTACCTTCGCCATCGGGCGAAGCCATTCCGGGTCGCCCAGGAAGCGGACCACTGGGATATCGCTGATCACCGGCAGATCGAACGGCAACAGGAACAGCACCAACAGGAAGACCGCGAACACGATCTTCTGCGTCCATGTCGGCAGCAGCTGGATCTCCTGGCGGTACGCCGTGTAGAGGCGCGGCCGGCCCAGCACGTCACACCCTCCGGATCTCGGGCGTTCCGAACAGTCCGTAGGGACGCACCAGCAGGCCGATGATCATCACCAGGTAGGGGACGATCAGCGGGTAGCCCGCGCCGAGCCAGTCGGAGTGGGACGCTGCATACTGGCCCGCGTAGATCTCGGCCGCTCCCACGATCAGGCCGCCGAGCAGCGCCCCAGTGGCGGAGTCGAGACCACCGAGAATCACGGCCGGAAGGGCGCGGAAGGCGATGTTGGCCGTTCCCTGGTCAACGGAGAACGTCTGTGAGATCGGCGGCTGGGTCGCGAAGATCCCGCCAACGGCCGCCAGAACGGCCCCAGCAGCCCATGCCACCGCGAATACCCGGCCTACGTTCACACCCTGGGCCATGGCTGCCTCCTGGTCGAAGGCCACGGCCCGCATAGCGATGCCCAGACGCGACCGGTAGAAGCGGTACACAGCCACAAAGGCCGCCGCGGCCGCCACCATGGCAGCCACGAAGCTCCAGTTGATGAGAGCGCCGCCCACGGTGAACCCGTCAAGGCCCCAAGGCGCCCCCAACGGTCGGAACAGTGTCTCGACCGCGTCGTTGTTGAAGACCCGCAGCATGATCTCCAAACCGAGGGTGATCACCGCCACCGAGAACAGGGGCTTGCCCACCATGGGGCGAATGGCCAGCCGCTCGATGACCAACCCCAGCGCCGCCGCGAACACCAGAGCGACGGCCACGCTGAGGCTCCAACCGACCCAGGCTGGGCCGCCCACGTCGCGCAGGGGGTTGGCGATGGTGGTGAACGGGATGTGACCGTCGGCGACCAGGAACGTGACGAAGAGAGCGCCGGCCGCAGCCAAGCCACCTTGGGCGAAGTTGATGGTCCGCGTCGCCTTGAATATGAGCACGAAGCCGAGAGCGACCAGCGAATACACCGAACCGAGCCCCATCGCCTTCATGAACGTCCGGAAGAACAGCGCCGGGTCGTTGGCGAGTTGTACGGCACCGAATACGACCGCCGAGCCCACGAGACCGGTGACGAACGCGAAAGGGACGCTGCGGCGGGGATCGATCGCCTTGAGGCGGTCGCCCACGGATGCGGCCGCGGCCATTAGTACATCGACTCCACCAGGTCGCGGAACATGTCCTCCATGGCGTTGCGCTTGAGCTTCTGGGTGGCGGTCAGCTCCCCGTCCTCGTGGTCGAGTTCCTTCGGCAGCATCTTGAACTTCTTGATCTGCTCGACTCGTGCAAACTTCGTGTTGGTCTCGTCCACCACTTTGGAGACCAGCTCGATGACCTCCTCCTTCTCCGACAGGTCCCGGTAGGTCGTGTAGGGGATGTTGTTGCGTTGGGCCCAGTCGCCCACCGTCTCGAGCTCGATGCCGATCAGCGCGGTCACGAACCTGCGGCCGTCGCCGATGACCATCGCCTCCTTCACGTAGGGCGACGTCTTCAGGCTGTTCTCGATCTCCGACGGCGAGATGTTCTTGCCGCCGGAGGTGATGATGATGTGCTTGATGCGGTCGACGATCTTGATGTGGGTTCCGTCCACCCACTCCCCCACGTCGCCGGTCATCAGCCAGCCGTCGTCGGTGAACGTCTCGGCGGTCTTGTCGGGCTTGTTCCAGTAGCCGGCGAACACGCCGGGATGCATGGTCTGGATCTCTCCGGTGGCCTCGTCGATGCGCAGGCCGATGTCGGCGTAGGGCTCCCCTACCGTGCCCAGCTTCATGCGGCCCGCGAAGTTGCAGGTGGCCACGGCCGAGTTCTCGGTCATGCCGTAGAGCTCGAACACCGGGACGCCGATGCCGATGAAGAATTCGAGCACCTCCGGAGCTATGGCAGCCGCGCCCGAGCCGGCGTGGCGGCAGCGGCGCAGACCGATCCGCTCCTTCATGGCCCGGAACACCAACGGCTGACCCACGGTGTACAGCAGCCGGGTCACCAGCGTGTGGTCGCCGCCGTTGGCTGCCTTCTGCCGCCCGATCACTCGCGCCAAGGCCATCGCGAAGCGCAAGCAGACCCGCTTGAAGAACGTCGCATCGTTGCCCTTGATGGTGATCAGGGCGTGCAGCCGCTCCCAGATCCTGGGCACGGCGAAGAACAGCGTCGGCTGGATCTCGCGCAGGTTCTCGGTGACGGTCTCGATCGACTCCGCGAAGTTCAGGGACGGGCCAGCCCCGACGAGGGTCCAGGTGGAGAAGATCCGCTCAGCCACATGGCACAGCGGCAGGTACGTGACGATGAGGTCCTTGGGGTTGGGACCGGCGCCGTCGGGGAAGCGGTCCACCTCGTTGACGATCTTGTCGACGCAGTAGCTCGCGTTGGCGTTGGTAAGCATCGCGCCCTTGGGCGGACCGGTGGTGCCAGAGGTGTACACCAGCGTCATCACATCGGTGTCGGCGGCCGCGGCCATCCGCTCAGCCACCGCTTCGGGGAAGGCCTCACGATGGCGGCGGCCCATCTCCAGGAAGGCGTCCCAGAACAGCAGCCGCGAATCGTCGTAGTCGCCGAAGCCCCTCGGCTCGGTGTAGATGATGCGCCGGACGGAGGCGGCCGTCTCATCCGGAACCTCGAGCACCTTGTCGGCCTGCTCCTGATCCTCGGCGAAGAAGACCACCGGCGTGCAGTCGCCGAGCAAGTACTCCACCTCGGCGGTCGGGTTGGTCGGGTACAGGCCGACGGTCACGCCCCGCACGGCCACGGCGGCCAGGTCGAGGATGATCCACTCGGGCCGGTCCTCGGAGTGGATGGCCACTCGGTCACCGACTTCGACGCCCAGCTCCAGCAGGCCGTGGGCCGCGGTCTCGATCAGGTCCCAGGTCTGGGCCCAGGTGTACTCCTGCCAGATGCCGAAGTCCTTCTCCCGCATGGCGACCTGCCGGGGGCTGCGCCGGGCCCAGTCCCGAGCCAACGACGCAACCGTGGTCGCCCCGGCCTCGCCGGTGGCCGGCAGAGGAACATCGGGGCTGGGCCGTTCCGACGTGATCGTCACGAGTCGACCTCCTTCGGGTTCGTGCAAGCGGTTGATCGTCCGGCGATCGTCCGGCGAACGCTACTTCATTTCCCCTCAAGCTGTCGCTGCCGCGCCTCGGTGGCCGGGTCGCCGAGCCCTTCGTGGGCCGCCAACTCCGCCCGGCCGACCACGAACCAGTGGACCTCGTCGGGGCCGTCCGCCAGGCGCAGGGTCCGCTGGCTGGTGTACATGCGGGCCAGCGGCGTCCACTGCGACACGCCGGCGGCGCCATGCATCTGGATGGCCTGGTCGATGATGCTGCAGACCCGTTCGGGAACCATGGCCTTCACCGCGCTCACCCAGACTCGGGCCTCGGCGTTGCCGAGGGCGTCCATGGCCTTGGCCGCCCGCAGCACCATGAGCCGCATGGCCTCGATCTCCACCCGGGCCCGGGCGATGATCTCGGTGTTCCCGCCGAGTCGGGCCAACCGGCGGCCGAAGGCCTCCCGGCTCAGACCCCGGCGCACCATGAGGTCCAAGGCCTTCTCGGCCGCGCCGATGGAGCGCATGCAGTGATGGATGCGGCCCGGACCGAGGCGCAGCTGGGAAATCTCGAATCCGCGACCCTCGCCGAGCAGGATGTTCGATGCCGGCACCCGTACGTCCTCGAGCCGGATGTGCATGTGGCCGTGAGGCGCATCGTCCTCGCCGAACACATGCATAGGGCCGATCACTTCCACGCCCGGTGTTTCCATGGGCACCAGGATCTGAGACTGCCGGCGGTGCGGGGGACCGTCGGGACTGGTCTGCACCATGCAGATCATGATCTTGCAGCGCGGGTCCCCGGCGCCCGAGATGTAGTACTTCTCGCCGGTGACGACCCATTCGTCGCCGTCGAGCACCGCCCGGGTGGCGATGTTCTTGGCATCCGACGAGGCCAGGGTCGGCTCGGTCATGGCGTAACACGACCTGATCTCGCCGGCCAGCAGAGGCTCGAGCCACTGCTTCTTCTGCACGGGTGTGCCTACCCGTTCGAGCACCTCCATGTTGCCGGTATCCGGGGCGCTGCAATTGAGGCATTCCGAGGCGATGGGGTTCTTGCCGAGCTCGGCCGCGATGTAGGCGTAGTCGAGGTTGCTGAGGCCCTCCCCACTCTCAGCGTCGGGCAGGAAGAAGTTCCACAGTCCGGCGTCCTTGGCCCGCGCCTTGAGGCTGTCGAGCAACTCGAGCTGACCCTCTCCGTAGCCCCAGCGCTCGGCCCGGGCCTCACCGAGCCTGAAGAATTCGGCCGTGACCGGCTCCACCTCCGTGGCCACGAAATCAACCACCCGGTCATACAGCGGCCGGGCCTGCGATGACATCGCTAGGTCGAGCGCGGCAGGATCCACATTGCCGATCAATGCTGAAGGTGTCACGACGTTGACCTTTCTTTTCCGCTCTTGTTCGCTTCGCTCACGGGCCGCTCGGGCCACGGCCTCGCAAGCTCGGCCTCTCTCGCGTGTTCAGGACGACAGCAGTGATGCTATGGCCCACACCGCGGCCACCGAACCGACGACTATGTAGAGAATGCTGCGACCCAGCGGAGCGCGATCCAGATCGGTCGGGTCGCGACGGTTGGGTCTCGGCCGCAACAGTGCCGCCAGGTTGCCTGCAGCCATCGACGCCCCCAGGGCCAGCACCAGCCAAGCCAGGAGGTTCTGACCGAGAAACACCCAGAGACCCTCTCAGATACCCTGCCGGGCTGCGAAGTTGGCGAACGTGGTGAACCGCGACAGGAAGGCGAGCGTGGTCGTGGCGGTCGGCCCGTTGCGGTTCTTGGCCACGATCACCTCCGCCGTACCCGCGGTGTCGGTGTTGTCGGGGTTGTAGACCTCGTCGCGGTAGATGAACATCACCACGTCGGCATCCTGCTCAATGGCGCCGGACTCCCGCAGGTCGGCGAGAATGGGGCGCTTCTGCTGACGCATCTCGAGGTTGCGAGAGAGCTGCGACAGCGCGACGACGGGGCATTCGAGTTCGCGGGCGAGAATCTTCAGACCACGCGAGATCTCGGCCACCTCGACCTGACGGTTATCCGCGCTCTGGCGTCCCGTCATCAACTGCAGGTAGTCAACGACGACCATAGCGAGGTCGCCGACCTGACTCTTGAGACGCCGAGCGCGGGCCCTGATCTCCATGACCGTCACGTTCGGGTTGTCGTCGATCCAGATGGGGGCTTCGGCCAGTCGCCCGATGGCCGCGTTGATCCCGTTCCAGTCGTCGTCGTCGAGGCGGCCGTCGCGCATCTTGGTGGAGTCGACTCTGGCCTCGGAGCAGAGCAGCCGCTGGGTCAGCTCCATATGGCCCATCTCCAGCGAGAAGACGAGCACCGGGCGCTGCCCCCGGATGGCCGCATGCGCGGCCATACCCAGCGCGAACGAGGTCTTGCCCATGGACGGTCTGCCCCCGACCACGTACAGCGAGGACGGCTGCAGGCCTGATAGCAGCTTGTCGAGATCCTTGTAGCCGGTAGCGGTGCCGGTGATCGTCCCGCCGTGCTCGTAGAGCTCCTCAAGCCTGTCCAGCGTGTCGTCCAGCAGTTCCGAGAGCTGGACCGTGTTGTCACCAACCTGGCCCTGGGCCACCTGGTACATCAGGTTCTCGGCCCAGTCCACGGCCTTGGTCACATCGTCGGGGCGGCCGTAGCCCAGCTCCGCGATCTCGCCTGCCACCTCGATAAGACGGCGCAGCGTGTGGTTCTCCCGCACGATGCGGGCATAGGAGGCCGCGTTCGAGGTGGCCGGGGTGTTCATCTGCAACGAGAGCAGGCCGTCCAGGCCTCCGATGGCCTCCAGCGTGCCGTTGCGCTCGAGGCTCTCGGCCACCGTCACCGCATCCGCGGGATCGCCCGCGCTGTAGAGACTGTGCACCGCTTCGAAGACCCGAGCGTGCGCCGGACGGTAGAAGTGCTCTGCCGTCACTATCTCCAGCACGTCGGCAATGGCGTCGCGCGACAGCAGCATCGCGCCCAGCAGGGACTCCTCGGCCACCAGGTTGTGAGGCGGGACGCGCAGGTCGCGCCGGTCCTGGACCGCCGCGGTGCCCCCGTTCTGCCACGGCGCGCTGTCGGTAACGCTCACGTGTTGAAGCCCTTTCACATCTCCCCGCGCAGCCAACCCGGCTGCGTGGGCGCGACGTTAGCGAGGGGGTACGACGCGGAGGGCTTGCCAGCGGGGATAACGCAGGGGATTTCCCGGACCTCGTCGGGGAATTAGGGGGATGTCTCGCCCGGGTGTGTGAAAGGGCTGTGGGCAGATCAGTCCTGGGCCGTCACCTCGACCGTGACCGGTACCTCCACGTCGGCGTGGAGCCGGAACAGCACGGTGTGGGAGCCGGTCTCCCTGATGGGTGCTTCCAGAGCCACCGCCTTGCTGTCGACCACTGCCCCGACCTGGGCCTCAACCGCGGCCACGAGGTCGGCCGGTCCGACCGAGCCGTACAGGTGACCGGTCTCCGCGGCTCGGGCCGGCACCGTCAGAATGGCCGGCGCCAGCCTCACCGCGATCTCCTCGGCGTCGGCGCGGTCGGCCGCCCTGCGCATCGCGGCGCTGCGCCGCATCGCCTCGGCCTGCCGTTCCGCGCCGGCCGAGGACTTGAAGGCCAGGCCCTTGGGAACCAGGTAGTTACGTGCATAGCCCGCGGCAACCTCGCAGATGTCTCCCTTGCGACCCAGCCCGTCCACGTCGGCCCGCAGCACGACCTTCATGCCTGGTCCTCCTCCAGGCCGGCAGCCATGACATCGACGAGTTCCTCCTCGGCTCCGACGGCATGGTCCATTTCCTCCGGCGTGGTACCCGCAGGAGGCGGCGTCGAGGGACGCGGCACCGGGCCAGCCGCCCGGGCACGGCCATCGCGGTCCTTGTTCTGGCGCTGGGTCGTAACCCTGTTCGAGTAGGGAACCAGGGCCATCTCACGGGCCAGCTTGATGGCATCGGCGACGAGCTTCTGCTGCTGGGCGTTGTTGCCGGTGACGCGCCGTGCTCGGATTTTCGCCCGCTCAGACATGAACTTCCGCAGCAGTTTCTCGTTCTTCCAATCGACGTAAGTGATTCCCTCAGTGGTGAGGAAGCTCACCTTCTTCTTCGCACGGCGGTTGTTGTCGCGGTTCTTGCCCCGCACCTTGCTCTTGGGCACTCGCCTCTCCTCTCCTACCCGCTCGGCCGCCTAGAACGGCTCGTCGTCGGGATCGGCACGACCGCCGGAACCGGTGTTGCCGCGGCTCGGCGCAGGCCTTGGGGCGCTGTCGCCGCGGAAGCCGCCGCCGCGGCCGTAGTCGCCGCCGGAGGACCGCTCATTCTTGGTCACCGAGGCCGTAGCCCACTTCAGACTGGGAGCTACATCATCGGCCAGGATCTCCACCTTCGAGCGGCGGTCGCCGCTGTCCGTCTCCCAACTGCGCTGCTGAAGGGTGCCGTAGATCACCACCCGGGCACCCTTGCGAATGGACTCGGCGACGTTCTCGGCCAGCTGGCGGAAGCAGGTGACATCGAAGAACGACACTTCGTCCTCCTGGTCCTGGCGCCTGCGGTTCCAAGCCACACCGAACTGGGCGATGGCCATTCCCGACTGGGCGAATCGCAACTCGGGGTCTCGAGTGACGTTGCCTACGACTGTGACGGTGTTATCGAATCCCATTGAAGGAACCTCCGGATCTCAGCCGGCCGAAGCCGGCACGGCCTCCCTGAAGAGACTGCGGCGCTCGGCCTCGTCGTCGGGAAGCCTGAAAAGCTTGTGGCGAACGATGTCGTCCGCGAGCCGCAGCCGCCGTTCGGTGTCGGGAAGACCGGCGTTGACCGTCACGATCTCCCAGACCACGTACGTGCCCTCGGTCTTGTGGTTGATCTTGTAGGCGAACTTGCGCCGACCCCAGTTGTCGGTGGACACGATCGTCCCTCCCTCGCCGGTGACAAGGTCGGCAACTCGGGCGATCACCGAGTCCACGTCGGCCGTGCCGACGTCAGAGTCGATGATGATCATCAGTTCATAGGCCCGCAGCACGGGGCAAGCACCTCCCTCTGGACCCGGCGGAGCCGGGGCCCCTCGTCGGGGCAGGGTTGGGGGATTGTGTTGTTGGAACGGACCGGCCCCGATCTGAGGAACAGGAGCTAGTCACACTGCCGGGCGCAGGGTATCGGCGGCCGAGCCCATCCCAACCGGGCGATGTGCCATCCCCAGCCATCCACAAAGCCATCCCCAGACGTCCCAGGGCCCAACCGTGATCACCTGGACGGACCCAGTACCCCCCGCCGATAACCCCGGACGGTCGTAGGACTGCGCTAGAAGCCGGCGGCTCCGAGCGCGGCCAGTTCCGCCTCCGACAGGTGGTACGACTCCTCCAGGGTCGGGAAGGAACCGGAGCGAACGTCATCGGAGAAGCGCTGCACAGCCTCCGTCGCGGCGGTATGCAGGTCCGCGTAGCGACGCACGAACCTCGGCGCCAGCCTTTGCTCGAAGCCCAGCAGATCGTGGTAGACGAGCACCTGGCCGTCGCAGTGGGGACCGGCGCCGATGCCGATGGTGGGAATCTCCACCGCCTCGGTGACCATCTGGGCCACCTGCACCGGAACACCTTCGAGGACGATCGCGTAGCAACCGGCGTGCGCCAGCGACTTGGCCGCCTGCACCAGCCGGCGAGCCGCCTCAGCCTTGCGGCCCTGGACCTTGAAGCCGCCCATGGCGTGAACCGACTGGGGAGTCAAGCCGATGTGACCCATCACCGGGATCTCGGCGTCGCAGATGCGCTCGATCATGGGCAAGCGCTTGCGGCCACCCTCCAGTTTCACCGAATGGGCGCCGGCCCTGACGAGCAGCGCCGCGTTCTGGACCGTCTTGGAGGCCGATACGTGATAGCTCATCCACGGCAGGTCGGCCACGATGTGGGCCTCAGGCTTGGTCCTGGCCACTGCGGCGACGTGATGGGCCATGTCCTTGACCGTTACCTGCAGGGTGTCGTCGTATCCGAGCACTACCATGGCCAGAGAGTCGCCGACCAGGATCAGGTCAGCGCCAGCCTCGTCCACGACTCGGGCGCTGGGCGCGTCGTACGCCGTGACCATCACCAGCGGGTCAGCACCATCGCGAACCTTGCGTACCCGTATGGCGGGCGCGGAGAGCGTGCCCATCGGATGCTCCTTTCCCGTCCAGCGCACGGCGGCTGCCAGCGGTGCCCGCAGGCTACCGCTCGGCGCGCCAAGCGCGCAAGCGGGTCGTCAAGCCGGTGCCGGAGACTGTCAGGCCGAGCGCCTGCCGCCCAGCGTGTACCGGCGCACCAGGTGATTCCAGCCGCAGTCCGTGCAGACCTCAACCACATAGCCGGTGGAGGTGCTGACACGGTGCTGCAAGCGTTGCATCTCCGCACGGGTCGTCACGCAACGGCCGTGTTTGGGCAGCCGCGAGCCGAACACATACGTGACCTCGACGAGGCCCTCGGTTGCGCACACCGGGCATCGGCGCCCGGTGGGCTGACCGCAGAACTCCGCGTTGCGGTGCAGCTCGCGTTGAGCGTCACAGACTTCGTGCCGGCCGAGCTGTCCCGATTTCCATGCCCTCAGAGTGGCCGCTCGAGCCAACCTGTAGTCGACGGGCGCACCCAGCGATCCATCCGGCATGACGGTGCTGTCGCCAGCGGCGGCCAGGCTGAACGGATTCGGCTTCACGATTCGGCACAGTAGTTCGTCGCCTGCCACCGTTGCAGGGCTTCCACCGCTTCGGGCTTGCTGGGCGGGCCGTGCTCGAAGGCTCGCTCGCGCAGGAAATCAAGGGCTCGACCGACTTCAGGACCGGGTTCGAGACCGAGCACCGCCATGACCTCGTCCCCGTCAACAGGAAGTGCGAAGTTGTCGACGTCTTCGATTCCTCGCAGTTCGGCGAGGGTGTTCGCGAAGGCGAGCAGCCGATCCCTCGACTCGCCGCCCGCCGCGGCCACCGCTTCGGCGAAGGCGAGGGCGCTGTCCACCGGCACCCGACACGCGTGGATGAACCGGCGCACGTCGCCGCGGCTGCTGGAGATCTCCGCCAATCGGGCACGGGCTGTTATTAGCGCGACTGCTGACGAGACCAGCCCATTCGAGCAGCGCAGCCTGCGGAGGCGAGCGGCCGCAACCTCGGCCGAGTCGCGGACGAACAACGAAGCCCAGCGAGAGGCCGGCTCGGCGGCCACGGCAGCCGTAATGCGGCTCATTTCCGCAACGTCGCGGTGGGTCAGATCGGCAATCACCCGCTCGATCAGGTTGGTGTGGACCAGGAAGCGGAAGCCCTCCGACGGATCCTCGAGCAGCAGCAGCTTCTCGAACTCATCGCGGACTCGCTCCACCGCGACGATGTGCAGCCGATCGACCATGGCCCGCACCGCACCGACGAGGGAACCATCGGGTACGAGCCCGTGACTGGCGATGAACCGGGCTGCTCGCAGCATGCGCAAGGGATCGTCGCCGAATGAGACGGCGGGATCGAGTGGCGTGCGGAGCACTCTCGCGGCCAGGTCGTCACGCCCGCCGTACGGGTCGACCAGGGTGCCGTCGGCGGTGTCGACCGCCATGGCGTTGACAGTGAAGTCACGACGGGCAAGGTCGCTGATCACGTCGTCCCCGAAGGCCACCACCGGCTTGCGCGAGTGCACCTCGTAGCGCTCGGCCCGGTGAGTGGTGATCTCGAAGGCCTGCCCGTCCACGACGCAGCCGATGGTGCCGAATCGCTCACCCTGGGTCCACAGAGACGTGGCCACGCTGCTGACTATCAGCCGCACCGTCGCCGGGCGGGCGTCGGTGGTGCAGTCGAGATCAGCTCCGGGGAGGAACCGACCGGCGACAGCCTCTCGCACAACTCCACCCACGAGGAACAGCCGATGCCCCGCAGCATCGAAGAGCCGCTTGAGGCCGGCCGAGGCGGACAGCGCGGCCGAGAGCGCTTCGCGGACTTCTGCGGTCACCGTGTGTCGTCGCGAGCGAGCTGCGCAGCGGCCCGCACGACCTCCATACCCGGGCCGGCGCTACTGGCAGGCTCGGGCCGCAAGTCGAGGCCCAGCAATGCTCCGGCCACCGCGTACG
The DNA here is from genome assembly GCA_009840695.1 of Acidimicrobiaceae bacterium. Next base: position 1,793 of record VXNG01000049.1, on the reverse strand, counting down.
ACGAGGCGCGGGTCGCCTCGAGGTCATAGCCACCCTCGAGCACCGCCACCGTCCTCGGTGCCAGCGGCATCAGCCGGCGGACGAAGTCGCCGTAGTCCGCCGACGAGTAGCACAAGCCGGTGAGGGGGTCGGCCCGATGCCCGTCGTAACCCGCCGATATCAACAGCCAGTCGGGGGCGAACCTCTCCACCACCGGAATGATCGCTTCGTCCAGCGCAGCCCGAGCCGCCTCGCCGGTGGCACCCGGAGGCAGCGGCACGTTGATCGTAGAGCCCTCTCCGGGCCCGACGCCTCGTTCTGCCAGCGCACCGGTGCCCGGATAGAGCCGGTACTGGTGAATCGACGCATAGAGAACGTCGTCCTGGCGATAGAAGATGTCCTGGGTGCCGTTGCCGTGGTGAGCATCCACGTCGACGATGGCGACTCGCTGGCCGGTCGCGGCCAGCGCCGCCGCGGCCACAGCAACCGAGTTGAACAGGCAGAAGCCCATCGATGCCTTCGGTGTGGCGTGGTGCCCCGGTGGCCGCACGATGCAGTAGGCCTCAGCGTCGCTGCCTTCGGCTCCGAGTTGCTCCGCAGCCGAGAGCACCGCTCCCGCCGCCAGCAATGCCGCGTCCAAGCTGGCCGCGCCCATGGGAGTGTCGGCATCCAGGTGGCCGCCGCCATGCTCCGCCAGCGTCACCACCCGATCGATCATCTCTGGACGATGCACCAGCTCCAGCTCCGATCGCTCCGCTCGTCTCGGCGCGCAACCATCCGAGAGCAGTTCGGAATCGACCGCGATCACGCCGGCCAGGGCTGCTCTCAAGCGATCGGGCCTCTCGGGATGTCGAGATCCGGTGTCATGGTCGAGGAAACGCTCGTCAGTGATCACCAGCACGGTTCGGATCGTACCTGGTGCCTCCTGCTTGAATAGGAGACCGAGCGGACAGAGGCCGAGCGAACAGGGAGCGACCGGTGCAGATCTTTGCGAGGCGCCGAGCGAGGCCGTGGCGCTGACTTCGGTAAGGGTCGGCGCGGCGCGATTTCGTGTCGGACCCTGGCAGGACCACCATGACGTGGCGTATCTGGCCCCCATCACCGCCGCTGCGACCCTCGCGCCCTCAGTGCTGGCCGACGTACGCGACCGGCTCCAGCATCTGGGCTATCAAGCTGTCATTACTGCTGCAGTTGCGCCGTTGACGCGCGACCGGCTAATCGCCGACGGCTTCAGCATTCGATCCGAACTCACCGCTCTGAGCCAGGATCTTGCGACCTCCCCCCGGCTCCCGCACAATCGACGACGCACCAAGAGGGCCCGGCGCCGGGACACCGAGGGTGTTCTGCGGGTTGATGCCGAGGCCTTCGGATCGTTCTGGCGACTCGATGCCGACGGGCTCCACGAGGCCCGCACCGCCACTCCGTTCAGTCGATGGCGAGTGGTCCGGAGCCCGGAGGTGACGGCCTACAGCATCACCGGGCGGGCAGGATCGATGGGTTACCTGCAACGGCTGGCGGTGGCTTCGCACTGCCAGGGTCTTGGCTTGGGCACCATGCTGGTATCGGATGCACTGGCATGGCTGCGCCGCCGAGGAGCACGCACCGCGCTGGTCAACACGCCACCCGACAACGAGCGAGCCCTGGCTCTGTACCAGCGATGCGGCTTCCGCATCGAGCCCGACCGCCTCGCCGTCCTGCACCGCGACCTGACGTGAGAACGTTTGCCAGTAGGTGTAACCCGTCGCGTCGGGGCAAAGTGCTTCCCGCTCTTGTTCGCTGCGCTCACGGGCCGCTCGGGCCACGGCCTCGCCCGT
>VXNG01000249.1 GCA_009840695.1 Acidimicrobiaceae bacterium | reverse complement strand
TCGTGGAGTACATGCAAATTTCATCTACCATCCATTCAACATATGCCCGTATGAGGCAGCGGATATTGGCCTTGGCCTCTGGCGCGCTCAGACATATCATCCCTCGCAACAATTGGGGAGATTCAGTCTATGCTTTATGGACTTTCCGACATAGGCAGGGACGATTCCCTGCATTGCGTTCTCCTTGCCGTTGGAGTGACTACCTGTTCAACATGAAAATCGACGGAACCTTTCTTAATCCTCTCAGGCAGTACATCAGCGACAAGGAGTATGTAAAATACTATATCGGATCTGTGGTTGGGTGGCAGCATACCATTGAGACTTACGAAGTCTTACATCACCCAAGTGAAGTGGACAGCCTGCAATTGGCACGCTTCCCTTGTGTTCTGAAACCAACCCATCTTTCCGGTCCTGTGATATTTGTGACCGATCCCAGGCAGGCCTTAGATCGTGAAACGTTGAAGAGCTGGTTTACACTTGACTACTACAGAGGGAGCAGAGAGCAGAACTATAAGTATCTAAGACCCAAAGTAATCGTAGAGGAATTCTTTTCGGAAGATGGATACACAGTACCAAGCGACTACAAGATATTTTGTTTTAGTGGAGTTCCGAAGATAATTCAAGTGGATTCGGACCGTCATACCCGTCACAGTAGGAACTTTTATGATACTCATTGGAATCGCCTGAGATTCACTTTTCAATATCCTGAGAAACTGGAAGATGACGTTATGCCTGCACAATTAGGGAAGATGTTGGACATTGCTATGAGATTATCCAGACCATTTTCATTCATCCGTGTAGATATGTACACAAACGGTTCTGAAATAAGAGTCGGGGAGTTGACAAACTGCCCTGGAAGCGCAGGCGAGAAAGTTATTCCACCAACTGCTGAATTTGAACTAGGCAAGCTGTTTGAATAAGATACGAAATAGGTGAACATATGCTGCCAATGCATATTCGCGCGAAAGACCGGGCGGTGAACCTGGCCTCTGGAGCGCTCAGACGCATCCTCCCTCACAACATTTGGGGGGATTCAGTCTATGCCTTATGGACTTTCAGACATAGACAAGGACGATTTCCCGCATTGCGTTCTCCTTCCTTCTATAGTGACTACTTATTTGTAATGAAGACAGACGGAACACTTTTCGATCCACTCCGACAATTTATCACTGATAAGGAGTACGTGAAATACTACATTGCCTCCATAGTAGGATGGCAGCATACTATTAAAACTTACAAGATTCTGTGTAGCTCCGACGAGGTGGACCAGCTTAATCTGGAACACTTCCCCTGCATTCTGAAGCCCAATAATTCCTCCGGGCCCGTAATGATTATGACAGATCCCAAGCAGACCCCAGACCGTGAACTTCTAAAGGACTGGTTTGAGATTGACTACTACAAAGCCACTAGAGAACATAACTACAAGTATCTGAAACCCAAAGTGATTGTAGAGGAATTTTTTTCTGCGGATGGTAAATCAGTGCCGAGCGACTACAAAATTCTCTGTTTTGCCGGAGTCCCAAAGATTATACAAGTGGACTCCGACCGCTACGGTCACCACGTCCAGAGCTTTTATGATCTATCTTGGAATCGTCTGCGATTCAATGTTGGGTTTCATGAGAGGGTAGAAGACGAACCCAAGCCTGAAATGCTGAATCTGATGCTGGACATGGCTGCTAGGCTCTCTTCTCCGTTCTCATTCATTCGCGTGGATATGTACTGCAACGACGAGGATGTGAGAGTCGGAGAATTGACAAATTGCCCTCACAGCGCGAACCGGAAATTCGATCCGCCCGAGGCTGAATTCACTCTTGGCAGACTGTTTGAGCAAGGTCAATATATATGAATTCGCTGAAAATAGCCCTCCTATCAACGTTGCCCCTAGCCGGAATCGGCGGAGCCGAAGTCTTCCTGTACAACTTATCCCAGAGAATGTTGGAGCGCGGACATAACATTCACATCTACACCAGAGCTCGCTTTGACCAATTCTTGAACGATATTCGTTTCTACTCGAATCTGGCCATCAACGTTCATGTCCTCCCGCCCGCTATTGGAAGGACGTTCAACAGGCTTCCCTTCTTGGGTAAGCAATACATCCGAACACTCCAAGCAATCCACCGTTACGAGGTATGGATCATAATCGGCGCCTATCCCGACGCATACATAGCATCCTCCCTCACGGGGACAGTGCCACTTATCCTGCGGACCCACGGCTCAGACATCCAGATTGATAACGATATAGGACATGGCATGAGGCGCGACCCTAAGGTGAATGAACGAGCCCTCTATGCCGTCAATAAGATGGACCGAGTCGTGGCCATGACCAAGACCATCCACGCTGAATACATCCGCATGGGCGTGTCCGAGTCCAACATAGTAGATATACCCAACGGAGTGGACATTCCCAGATTTCAGTCCAAGCGCTGCAACGCTCAGCAGGTTCGCAAAACCTACGGCATATCAGACGATAGCTTCTTCATACTCACCGTGGGACGCAACGA
>VXNG01000126.1 GCA_009840695.1 Acidimicrobiaceae bacterium | reverse complement strand
GCCAGTGGAGCGGTCTCAGCCTCCCCAACATGGCCATCGGCCAGGGCCTGGCCGTGACCCCGCTCCAGATTCTCCAGGCCTACAACACGATCGCCAACGGCGGAGTGCGGGTGCCGCTGAAGCTGGTCGTCGACGACACCGACACCGGTGCCAGCGTCGGACCCGTAGAGGGGCCGGCACCGGTGCGGGTCGTCAGCCCCGCCGTGGCTGCGACGCTGATGCGGATGCTGACGTCGGTGGTGGAGGAGGGGACCGGTCAGCAGGCCGGGGTGGAAGGCTTCACCATGGCCGGCAAGACCGGCACAGCCTGGCAGCCCTGTGACATCGGGTACGAGTGCGTGAACGAGCGCAACGAGCTGATCGGCCGCCATCACACCGCCACCTTCGCGGGGATCGTGAGCAACGACGACGGCCCCGCCCTGGTCGTGCTGGTGATCATCGATCAGCCCAAGGGCGAACGCATATCGGGAGGGAAGCTGGCCGCGCCGACCGTGCGCAAGATCGCCGAGTACGCGTTGCGCCAGTTGCGGGTTCCCGCGGAGCTGAATGCCTTACCGGGTGAGCGCCGGCGAGCCGAACCGGCGCCCGAGCCCCTGCCCCCGACGACGGTCGCGGAGGTGGCAAGCACATGACCAGCGGGGCGAGGACACGACGATCCATGGCGGGCACATGACCACGCTCGGCGAGCTCGCCCGGTTGCTGAACGCCGACCTGCTCCTGCCCTCTGAGGCTCGCGGCCCGCAGGACGTCTCCGGAGCCGCCTCCACCGGCGTCGGCGATGTGGAGCACGACAGCCGCCGCGTCGAGCCCGGCGCCCTCTTCGCCTGCGTTCCGGGCGCCGTCCACGACGGGCACCAGTTCGCGGCCGAGGCGGTGGCGGCCGGCGCGGCCTCCCTGCTGGTCGAGCGGCCCGTCCCCGCCGCCGTGCCCTGCCTGGTGGTCGGGTCGGTCCGCCGGGCGCTGGGACCCGCCGCGGCCATGGTGCACGGCCATCCGGCGCGGCGCCTCGATCTCGCCGGCATCACCGGCACTAACGGCAAGACGACGACGGTCCGCCTGGCCGCCGGCCTGCTGCGGGCGGGCGGCCGCGAGCCGGTCGAGATCGGCACGCTGACCGGCACGCTGACCACTCCCGAGGCCACCGATCTCCAGCGCACCCTCTCCGAGGCGGCCGATCAGGGCGCGGGTGCCGCGGTCCTCGAGGTCTCATCGCACGGCCTGGCCCAGCACCGTGTCGACGGATGCCGGTTCCGCGTGGCCGCGTTCACCAATCTCGGCCACGACCACCTCGACTATCACGGCTCGATGGACGACTACTTCGAGGCCAAGGCCCGGCTGTTCACTCGGGGACTCACCGAGAGCGCCGTAGTGGACGTCACCGGCCCGTGGGGGAGACGTCTGGTCGAGATCGTCGGTTCGGAGATGCCGCTGGTGGCGGTGGACCAGCGCGCCATCGAGCTCCTGGGGGCCGACGCCCGCTCCAGCGTGTTCCGCTGGCGGGACCAGGTTGTGACCCTGCCGCTGGCGGGGGCCTTCAACCGGGCCAACGCGGTGCTGGCGGCCGAGATCGCACTGTTGCTGGGCCAGAGCCCCGAAGCGATCGCGGCTCATCTGGCCGATGCCGCTCCGGTCGCGGGCCGATTCGAGCCCGTGCACGCCGGGCAGGACTTCGCGGTGATAGTGGACTACGCCCACACCCCCGACGGCCTCGCCGCGTCGCTGGAGGCGGCCCGGAGCCTCACTGAGCATCGGCTCACCGTGGTGTTCGGCGCGGGCGGCGACCGGGACCGGGACAAGCGCGCCGAGATGGGCGCCACCGCCGAGAGACTGGCCGACCGGGTGATCGTTACCAGCGACAACCCGCGCTCCGAGGACCCAGAGCAGATCATCAACGACATCATCGAAGGCATGAGCCGCACCCCCGACCTGACGGAGCCGGACCGGCGCCGGGCCCTGCGCTACGCGGTGGCCTCCGCCCGACCGGGCGACATGGTGGTGATCGCCGGCAAGGGGCACGAGAGCCGGCAGATCATCGGGGACCGCGCGCTGGTCTTCGACGATCGGGACGTGGTGAGCGACGAGCTCGAGCGTCTCGCGGTCCGCACCCCGGCGGGGGAGGCCGGCCGATGATCCGGCTGCTGATCGCAGGGTGCATCGCGATGCTCGTGTCGTTGTCGGGCTGCTGGCTGCTGATCCGCGTCCTCGTGCACTACGGAATCGGCCAGCCCATCCGGGACGACGGTCCCTCCGGGCACCGGCTCAAGTCGGGCACGCCGACGATGGGCGGCATCGCCGTCGTGTTCGCAGCCACGGCCGGGTACGTGGTCAGCGACGTGTTCGGTGGCATCTACACCCGCACGGGCATCATCGTGATGCTCACCATCATCGCCGGGAGCATCGTCGGCCTGCTCGACGACTGGATCAAGGTCGTCGCCACCCGCAACCTGGGCCTCAACAAGAAGACCAAGATCATCGGGCTGCTCATCGTCGGGATCGGCTTCG
>VXNG01000230.1 GCA_009840695.1 Acidimicrobiaceae bacterium | reverse complement strand
GCGTTGGACCCGCAAGGGCGAACTGATGGCATCCTTCGCGCTCGAGGACCTCGAGGACAAGATCGAGGTGCTCGTGTTCCCCCGAGCCATGGCCGAGCACGGTCCCAAGCTGGCCGATGACGCTGTCGTCATGGTGCGGGGCCGCCTCGACACCAGGGAGGACACCCTCAGGTTCTTCGCCAACGAGATCGACCCGGTGGAGGGCAACGGACAGGATCCGCCGCTGCGGGTCAACCTCCCGCCGGAGCACCAGAACGACCGGCAGCTGCGCGAGCTCAAGTCCGTGCTGTGCGCTCATCCCGGCGGCTCGCCGGTGGAACTCCTGCTGGGCGCCCGGCGGGTGGCGCGACTGCCCGAGGACTTCGCAGTGGACACTGCCAACGGCCTGCCGGCCGAGTTGAGGGAGCTGCTCGGCGCCGAGGCCATCGCCGCCGTCTGATCCACGGTCGCGGCTCGCGCCTCGCTAGCCCGCGGCCGGGCGCGAAACGAAGTACCGAAGGTTGCGAAACCGGCCCGCGCCCCTGAGACTTGAAGGCGGACGGTACGGCAAGCGATAGGGGTGGCAGCCGTCATGGCGATCGCGATAGAGACCAGGGATTGCACCGCACTGGGGGATTCCGATCTTGCCGAGATGGCTGATCTCTGCGCCGTCTCCTCCAGCGCATACGAGGTGGGTTCCCTTTCCAAGCAGGCTGAGGCCTGGGTACTGGTCACCGAGGCCCGCGACAACGGCAAGCTGAGAGGCTTCTCGTTCTGCACCCTGGAGCGCATCGGCGGAACGCCCTGCGTGCTCATCGGTGCCGGCCACACGTGCCGCACCACCCGTCGCGACACCGTGCTGAGAGGGATCGTCACCGACCAGCTCCGCCGGGCCGCCCTGTCCTTCCCCGACGAGGATGTGTTGGTCGGCATGCAGATCAACGATCCGGGTGCCTTCGAGGCGTTCAAGAGCCTTCACGACGTGGTTCCCCGCCCCGGTCACAAGGCAACCGGCGAGGAGCGGGCGTGGGGCCGCCGTCTCGCTAAGCGGTTCGGCATCGGAGCCCTCAGCTACGAGGACCGCGTCTTCACCACACGCGGCAAGGGCGGACCACCGGTGGTACTGGATCACGCCAGCCTCAAGCCCGAGCGGATTCCGTCCGGCACCGCCGACCTGCTGAGCAACCTGGTCCTCGACGACGGTGACACGCTGATCGTCCACGGATGGGTGATGGCCGAGGAGCTTGAGAAGCTGCTGTAAGTGGTCGCGCCCCGGGGTGGCGCGGCAGGGCCGCATGGAGTTCGAGGAGGTCGTCCGGCAGCGCCGGATGGTGCGCTCGTTCACCGGTGAGCCGGTGGAGCCGGCGATGGTCGATGAGATCTGCGACCTCGCCCGGCGTGCGCCGACCGCGGGCAACACCGCGGGCATCGAGTTCCTGGTGCTCGAGGGAGACAGCACTATGGCCTACTGGGACGTCACGCTGCCTCCTGAGCGGCGGGCCGGATTCGCCTGGCCGGGCCTGCTGGCCGCGCCGGTGCTGGTGGTTGTGTGGTCCCACCTGGGCGGGTACCTGAGCCGCTACCGCGAGCCCGACAAGCGCCGTACGGGCTTGGGGACCAGCGCGTCGGCCTGGCCGGTGCCCTACTGGTACGTGGACGGCGGGGCCGCGGTCATGACCATGCTGCTGGCAGCCCGGGACCGGGATCTGGGCGCGGCCTTCTTCGGGATGTTCGAGCACGAGCGAGCCGTGCGCCGTCGCTTCGGCGTGCCGCCGGATCGGCGGGGGGTGGGTACGGTCGCCATCGGCCATCCGGCCCAGGACGACCGCCCCAGCCGCTCAGCCGCCCGACCCCGCCCCGACCTCAACGAGATCCTCCACCGGTCGCGCTGGTAGCGATATACCGGAGTGTCGGCGTAGCCTGCGGCGCGATGGCATCGGCCCGGGTCCCGCTCGTCGACTACCTGCGACTCGAGCCGGAACCGCACTTGGTGACTCAGGAGTGCAGCAGCTGCGGGGCCCGCTTCTTCGACCGGCGCAACGCCTGCGCCCGCTGCGGCCAGACGGACTTCAGCACGGCACGAGTCGAAGGCTCGGGTGAACTGAGGGCGTTCACGATCGTCCACCGGGCCGCGCCGGGCATCCCGGTGCCGTTCGTGTCGGCCATCGTCCGGGCCGACGACGGCACCTGGGTGCGATCTAACGTGGTCAACTGCGACCCGACTCCCGAAGCGGTCAAGCTGGGCATGAGAGTGCGGCTCACCACCTACCCGGTCGGCACCGACGACGACGGCACTGAAGCCGTCGCCTTCGGCTACGAACCCATCTGATCCAAAGGAGGCAGCAGCGACCATGGCAGTTCGGATCTCTCTAGACAGCGTGTGGGTGCTCGGCGCCCACATGACCCGCTTCGCCCGTTACCCGGACCGGGACCTGATCGACCTGGCCTCCGAGAGCGCCCTGGGCGCCCTGGCCGACGGCGAGGTCACGGTGGCCGACATCGACGTCCTGGCCTGCGGAGCGC
>VXNG01000172.1 GCA_009840695.1 Acidimicrobiaceae bacterium | reverse complement strand
GGCGCCGCTACCGGCGCCAGGACGAGATCGGCACGCCGCTGTGCGTGACCGTCGACTTCGACACCCTCGATGACGACGCAGTCACCGTGCGCGACCGCGACTCCATGGCCCAGGATCGGGTCAGCATCGACCGCCTCCCCGCCTACCTGACCGACCGGCTCCAGTAGCTCACCGCCGACGCGCGGATCGGTGTCCGGCGGGACTGGTATGTTCGGCCCGATGGGGATCGTGGCGGACGATATTGCCCGGGTTCGGGCGGCCACCGACATCGTCGCGATCATCGGGGAGCACACTGAGATCAAGCGCTCGGGCAGGCAGTGGATGGCCCGCTGCCCGCTGCACGGCGAGCGCACGCCGTCGCTGTCGGTGTCTCCCGACAAGGGCGTGTACTACTGCTTCGGCTGCCAGCGCAGCGGCGACGTAATCACTTTCGTGCAGGAGATCGAGGGACTCGACTTCACAGGTGCGGTCGAGATGCTGGCTGGACGAGCCGGGATACAGCTGCACTACACCAGCAGTGACGAGAGCGCGGCCCGCAGCCGGCGGCGGCGGCTGCTGGAGTCGGTGGCCAAGGCCCGGGACTTCTACCACCAGCGGCTGCTCGACGGAAAGGACGCTGGCCCGGCCCGGCACTATCTCAGATCCCGCAGCTACGACGGGGATCTCGTGCGCCGCTGGAAGCTCGGATGGGCCCCCGACGGCTGGGACCTGTTGGCCAAGCATCTGAGGCTCACCGACGACGACCTGCGCGACTCGGGTCTCGGCTTCGTGAACCGGGGCGGGCGCCAGCAGGACTTCTTCCGGGGCCGGATCCTGTTTCCCATCACCGACGAGCGGGGCGACCCGGTCGGCTTCGGCGGCCGGATCATGCCGGGGGTCGACGGCCCCAAGTACCTGAACACCTCGACCGACGCCAAGACCTACGACAAGAGCAGGGTCCTCTACGGGCTGCACGAGCACCGCAAGGAGATCGTCAAGGAGGGCCAGGCGGTGGTGTGCGAGGGCTACACCGATGTCATCGCGTGCGCGGAAGCCGGCATCGAACTGGCTGTGGCCACCTGCGGCACCGCCCTCACCGAGGAGCATGTGCGGCTGCTGAAGCGGTTCTCGGCCGACCGGCTGGTACTGGCCTTCGACGCCGACGCCGCGGGGGCCGCGGCGGCAGGACGTGTCTACGCATGGGAGCGCCAGTTCGAGCTCGAGGTGCTGGTGGCCGACCTGCCGCCCGGCAAGGATCCCGGGGACCTGGGCCGCTCTGAACCCGAGGCTCTCCATCGGGCGATGGAGAACGCTCTGCCTTTCCTGCAGTTCCGGGTGGACCGGGCCCTAGACGGCGCCGACCTGTCCACGATCGAGAGCCGGGCCCGGGCCGCGGAGAGGGCGGTGGCCGTGGTCAACGAGCATCCCGACCCGATGGTGCGCGATCCGCACGTGGTCGCGATCGCGGACCGGTGCCACGTGGACCCCGAACACCTGCGACGGTTCGCGGCCGGCGGCCCCAGCATGGCGCCGGCCCGTTCGGCGGGCGGTCCGGCCCGCGGATCAGCCGACGATCGCCTGACGCCCGAGGACGAGGCTCTGCAGCTGGCTGTTCACCAACCCGACGGGGTGGCCGGCCGCCTGCACGCGACGCTGTTCGGCGATCCGGTGCACCGCGAGGCCTTCGAGGCCCTCGAGCACGCCGGCGGGGTGGTGGAGGCATGCGATCTGGTGTCGGAGCCGGCGGCACAACTGCTGCACCGGCTGGCGGTGGACGCGGGCAACGCGTCCGTGGAGGATGTACTCGCCCGCGTCGCCCGGCTCACCGCCAGCCGAGCTATGAACAGCCTGCGTCGCCTGGCTGCCTCCGCCGGCGATCCCGCCATGCGCCAGCAGTACAGCGCGAGTGTGGCTTGGCTCAAGTCTCAGTCGGAGCGGCTCGACGAGCGCAACACCCGTGACGACGCGCTGGCGAGCCTGCTTCCCTGGCTGGTCGAGCACGGACGCCGGTCCGAGGGGTCCGTATCGGGGTCGCTGGTAGCCTCACAGGCTGATCCGGGGTAGCTCAACCGGCAGAGCAAGCGGCTGTTAACCGCTAGGTTGTGGGTTCGAGTCCCACCCCCGGAGCCTAGATCCATCGACATGGGCCCACTTCATCAGCTATTTCTGAGCCCCGAGAGTTGATACCTGTCCCTCAGTATATCCCCCAAAGACGGGCTCATACCAACTGTTGACCTTTGCCGGGCCTGGCGGGCGGTCATGGCTGCGATGGGCTGAGGCTCCGGGTTTCGACGTGGAGGCGACCGTCTCTACCATGTCGGCGTCAGTGAACGTCGCGTGGCATGTCCTTCAAGGGTCGGCCCGAGATCATGCCTTCCACTGACCGTACGGGACGCCCCGGATCAGGGGCTCGCGTGCGAGCAGTTCGCCGAGTTCGGCGATCTCGTTGATGTCCCAGCCCAAAGCGGCGGACACGGCTTCGTCCCAGCGGCGGCGGATCTCGGTGTAGCCGTCACGGAACTGAGG
>VXNG01000189.1 GCA_009840695.1 Acidimicrobiaceae bacterium | reverse complement strand
AACCCGTACTTCCAGTCGGTCCGGCGGTTGGCGGCCGACGACGACGGGCGGGCCGGGGCGGGCCGGTTCGGGGGCTCGACCGTCACCATGTTGCGCCACGCCAAGAAACGACCGTAAGCGACGGATCCGCCCTGCGCGATCTGTCCCGCAACCGGTGCGGCCGGACGGTGGTCTGCTATGGCCTCAGTGGCTCGCAGGATGATCGCCTCCACACCGTCGGCCAGTGCCACCACCGCGATGATCTCTCCAGGGGCGGCGTGGTCGAGGGCGGAGCACAACAGAAGTGCCGGATGGGCGGTGGCTGTGTTGCCGACCGTGTTGATGAGCGGATCCACGAGGCTGTCGGCCTTGGCACCGATGGCCTTGAGGGCGGCGGCCACCGCTCGGCTGTTGAGGCCGGTGACCGCGAGGCGGTCGATGCCGGCTGTGCCGTCCACGCCGCTTCCGTCCAGAGCTGCCTGCCACGCCTCGGCCGCGGCCGGACCCAAGACGTGGGCGCCGAAGCGCTCCTCCCACGTGCGCGAGCGCGCCCCGCCGGGGATCCGCCAGCGCTCAGTGACCTCGAGCGTGCGGGACGCTCCACCGAGGTACTCGGCCAGCACCGGTCCATCGGTGTTGTCGCCTACCAGCACAGCGGCAGCGCCGTCGCCGGCATGAGCCTCGTCCGCGCCGGCAGGCAGGCCGTCACGGGTGTCAGCGGCCACCACGAGGGTGGGACCGCGACCAGCCAGCGCGGCGTGCAGCGCGCCGATGCCAGAGCGGACCGCGCCCCCGAAGTCGAGAGCTGACACGGCCGGATCGAGCCGCAGAGCGGCGTGTATAGCGGCCGCGTTGGTCTTCTCCAGGTAGGCGGGAGCTGACGTGGCGAACCAAAGGGCCTCCGGCTCGACCGAAGTGGACCGTAGGGCCAGTTCGGCTGCGGCCTGGGCCATGGTGGTGGTGTCCTCGTCGTAGGACGCCGCCGCTCGGGTACCCGTGCCACCTCCCGAGCCGAAGAATGCAGCAATCTCGGACCGGTCGAGCCTGCGATACGGCACGTAACCCGCTGCCGAGATCACACCGCGCATCGCCGAAACCCTACCGGCGCTCGCGGGGGCACTCCCCGAGCCGGCCGTCAGGTCCGAACCGACGAGATGATGGCGTCGACCTCGATCTCGACCACGAGGTCAGGATGCACGAGGGCCGAGACCTCCACGAGCGTGGCCGTCGGACGGATCTCGCTGAACGCCTCGCCGTGGGCCCGTCCGTAATCGTCGGCGCTCGAGATGTCGGTGAGGAAGGCCCGTGTACGCACCACATCGTTGAGCGACGCCCCCGCCCGGTGTAGCGCATCCTCGATGTACTGCAGCACGACCTTCGTCTGTCTGTAGCAGTCGCCGGGATGCTCGACTCCGTCCGGTCCCAGCGTGGTCGTACCAGCTACGACCACATGCGCACCGACGCGAACCGCCCGGGAGTAGCCCACCGTCGCCTCCAGAGGCCCACGACTGGAAACGTTGACCCGGTCCGACACGACAACGGTCCCTTCCATCTCGGGGGTCCATGCCGACGCTGTCGCCCCGCCGGAGGCCTCCAGCAGCTGGATGACCCGATGCCGCACGCTGGACAGATCCACACCCAGGTTGACCAGGACCTGGGCAGCCACCCCCTCGCCCTCACGGATCAGGCCCAGCAGGATGTGCTCGGTGCCGATGTAGTCGTGCATGAGTTGAAGCGCCTCGCGCAGGCTCAACTCCAGGACCCTCTTGGCCCTGGGTGTGAAGGGGATGTGGCCCTGGGGAGCCTTGTCGCCCGGGCCGATGACATCCTTCACCTGGCCGCGTACCGACTCGAGACTGATCTTCAGCGACTCCAGCGCCTTGGCTGCGGTCCCCTCGCCCTCACGGATCAGGCCCAGCAGGATGTGCTCGGTGCCGATGTAGTTGTGGTTGAGAAGGCGAGCCTCCTCCTGCGACAGGACCACCATACGACGGGCCCCGTCGGTGAACCGCTCAAACACAGCACGCCCCTCCCGCCTGCTCGTGTCCCTGACGCGGCAGCGTAACCCGACATGAGTCCACTCCGAGCGGTACGGCTAGACCCAGATGTGCATCGGGTAGCCGGTCGCGTCGAACTCGCCCTCGCCCAGGCAGACCGCTTCGCCCGACACAATGCGCCGAGCCGTCCAAGCCACGACCGTCGCATCGAGCAGGCCGTCCAAGCACTCCGGTCTCCGCTCTCCACTAGAGGACCTCGATTCGGCAGCGTATGCCGGGGGCGTTGGCGAGCTTTCTGTCGGCAGTAACCAGCGGCGCATCGAGCAGTTCTGAGAGCGCAACGTAGACCGCGTCGTAGACGGTCACGTTGTCTCGCAGTTCCCAGCAGCGCTCCATCAGGAGCCGATGCGAGACGCGTTCAACGGGAAGGTGCCTCAGATCGGACCGGGCCAACGCCGCCCGTCTCGAGTCGAGGGGGCCAGCAGCTTCGTGTCGCCGCCAGGCCGCTGTGACCTCCACGTCAAGCAGTT
>VXNG01000052.1 GCA_009840695.1 Acidimicrobiaceae bacterium | reverse complement strand
CGGGCGACCGGGTGGCGTTCCGCCTGCCCGTCGGTGTGGACGCGGTGGTCGCGTACCGCGCCTGCTGGCGGATCGGAGCAGTAGCGGTGGCGCTGCACCCCGCAGCGGGCTCACACCAGATGGGCGAAGCGCTGGCCCAGGCCGGGCCGGTGGTAACCATCACCGGCCCGGACTTCCCACCGGTCGGGGGCGTTCACCCCCTCGCGCTGGATGATCTGACCGCGGGAGCGGGCGCTGCGCCGGGCGGTCCATGGAGCGAGACCACCACCGCGGGCACCGATGCGGTGATCATGTTCACTTCGGGGTCCACCGGCGCGCCGCGGGGGGTGATCCATACCCATGGGTCGCTGGCCTACAAGATCGTCCAGCTCACCGAGGCCCACGGTCTGACGCCCGGTGACTGCGCTCTGGTGCCGTCCCCGCTGGCCCATGTCGCCGGGCTGCTGCACGGTGTTCTGATGCCGGGGCAGGCGGGCATGAAGACGGTGCTGATGCGCCGCTGGGATCCCGAAGCGGCGCTGGGACTCATCGAACGGGAGGCGGTCACCTACATGGTGGGGCCGCCGACGCTGTTCGTGAGCCTCATGGACTGCGACGCCTTCGATCCGGCGCGCACTGCCTCGCTGCGGATGATCTCCTGCGGGGGAGCGGGAGTGACACCCGCCTTCTGCGAACGGGCCGCGACGACGTTGGGGGCGGTGGTGAAGCGCTCCTACGGGTCGACCGAGGCTCCCACCATCGCCACCGCCCGGTTCGACGACCCGGCAACCAAGATGGTCCACACCGACGGGCGGGCCTTCGGGGACGCCCGGCTGCGGGTGGACGCCGACGGTGAACTCTGGGTGTCGGGGCCGGAACTGGCCCGCGGATACCTGGATCAGACCGACTCCCGGGCGGCGTTCGTGGACGGCTGGTTCCGCACCGGCGATCTGGCCACCCTCGATGAGGGATGGGTCACGATCACCGGCAGGCTGGGCGACCGCATCATCCGAAGCGGCGAGAACATCTCCGCAACCGAGGTGGAGCAGCACCTGGAGGCCCACCCGGCCGTGCTGGCGGCCGTGGCTGTGGCTGAACCCGATGAGCGGCTCGGCGAGCGAGTGGCCGCGTTCGTGATCGCGCCCGACGGGTTCGACCTGGCCGCGTGCCGGGAATGGTTCACCCGGCAGGGGGCGGCTCCCTTCATCACTCCCGAGCGGATCGAGGTGGTTGAGGAGCTTCCGGTGCTGGCTTCTGGCAAAGTGGACCGGATGAAGCTGCAAGCCCGCTTGATGGAAGGCGAGCCGGCCGCCGGCTCGCCGGAGAGCGACCGGTGACACTCACCGAGAGCACCATGCCCGCTGCCGTCTACCGGCGTCCCGGCGAGCTGGACGTCACCGAGGTGCCCCTGCCAGCGCTCGGGCCCCACGACGCTCTGGTGGAGGTGGCCTACTGCGGGGTGTGCGGCACCGACCTTCACATGGTGCTCGACGGGTGGGGCACGCCCGACACGATCTTCGGTCACGAATGGTCGGGCCGGGTGGCCGCGGCCGGCAGCGAGGCCCGCATCGCCAACGGCACCGCGGTTGTGGGCAGAGGCTGGACGGAGTGCGGCCGCTGCCAGCACTGCCAACAGGGACAGCCCGGGCTGTGCATCGACCGCCCGCTCGCCGGATTGGACGACGGCCACTCGGGCGCCTTCGCCCGGTACCTGGTCACCGACTACCGCAACCTCATCGCCATTCCCGACGGCGTGAGCCTGCGGGAGGCCGCCTACGCCGAGCCGCTGGCGGTGGCCATGCACGCCGTCTCCCAGGGCTCCTTCTCCGACGGCGGACGGGCCATGGTGTTCGGCTGCGGCCCGATCGGCGCCGCGGTGGTGGCCGTGCTGATAGCCCGCGGCGGCGACGTGACCGTGGTCGAGCTGTCGGAGCCGCGCCAGGATCTGGCCCAGCGGCTGGGCGCCGCGGTCCGCTCGACCGACGAGTTGGAGACACCGGCCCATCCCGGCCAGGTCCCGGCCGATGCCGTTGGCTGGGTATTCGAGACGTCCGGGGCCCGCCAGGCGGCCCAAACAGGCCTGACCCAGCTGGCCGGAGGCGGCACGATGGTGATCGTCGGCACCGGCATGGACTATCCGAAGCTCGACACCAACCGGATGATCCTCAATGAGCTCGTGGTCACCGGCGCCTACGAGTACGACCCCGACGGTCTGGCTGCCGCTCTCGATCTCATAGTGAAGGGCGCGTTGCCGATGGACGTGCTGGTCGAACCGGATCCCGTCGGCCTCGACGGCATCCTTGACATCATGGGCCGCTTGCGCTCAGGCGAGGTAGCCGGAAAGGTACTGGTGCAACCGTGAGCCTCACCGACTTCAAGGGCCCGTCCCGCTTCAACCATGTCGCCATGAGCGTGCCGGCCGACCTGCTCGACGAGGCAGGCCGATCCGCGATCACTCGCTTCTACGGCGAGGTGTTCGGCTGGCGGGAGCACCCCACCATGACCGAGGACCGCAAGCGGCTGGTGA
>VXNG01000282.1 GCA_009840695.1 Acidimicrobiaceae bacterium | reverse complement strand
GGCATGGGCGACAGCGGCTCGGTGTGGGCCGGGACGGTGGAGGCTCTAGGAACGGGCTTCGCCTGCACGAGCATTGACTTGCCCGGCCACGGGCGCTCCCCTGCTCCATCCGAGCAGACCCCCTACGAGCGCGAGGCCGTGCTGGCATCCATCGACGCGGTGCTGGCCCGGACCGGTCCGGCCGTCTATGTTGGGCACTCGCTGGGCGGCTACCTCGGGCTGACCCATTGCCTTACCAGGCCCGGGGTTATTCGAGGGCTGGTGCTCGTGGCCGCCGGGCCAGGCTTCCGCGACGCGGCCGCCATGAAGGACTGGAACGATCGGGTCCACCTCAGTGCCCCCCGTCTCACCATCCCCCGGATCGCCACCACGACCAGCCTCCACACCGACTCCATGGTGATCGACCGCCTTACCGAGGTGACGGTGCCCGTGGGCCTGCTGGTGGGCAGCAACGACAAGGCCTTCATGGGTGCCAACGACTACATGGAACGCAAGCTGCGCGACGTGCGCCGCCGCACCGTTGACGAGGGCCGCCACCGGTTGATGAGAACCCATCCCGACGCGGTGGCCAGCATGGTGCGCGATGTGGCCGCCGCGGCCGGCCTGACTGCCGGGAGGCAGTGATGGACAGGTTCGGGCCGCTGGTCGACGCCGCATGGCTCACCGCCCACTCCGATGCCGTCGTGATCGCCGACGTCAGGTGGTACCTGGACGGCCGCTCGGGCCGGGAGGCCTATGACCGGGGTCACATCCCGGGAGCCCGCTTCGTCGACCTCGACGTCGATCTCTCGGGTCCGCCCACCACCGAGGGCGGGCGCCATCCACTGCCGTCACCCGAGGACTTCGCCGCCGCCATGGGCCGGCTGGGCATCGGTGACGACGTCACAGTCGTCGCCTACGACGACGTCGGTGGAGTCATCGCATCGCGGCTGTGGTGGATGCTCGACTGCGTAGGCCGTGACGTGGCCGTGCTCGACGGCGGGCTTGACGCCTGGCCCGGCGCCCTGCAGACAGCGGAGCCCTCATGGCAGCCGGAGACGTTCACCGCCCGACCCTGGCCGGCAGAGCGCTTCGCCACCATCGACGAGGTCGACGCGGCCCGCACCGACCCGAACCGTCTGGTGATCGACGCCCGGTCGGTGGAGCGATACCGCGGCGAGCCCAACGCCATCGATCCCCGCTTCGGCCACATACCGGGTGCGGTGAGCATGCAGGTCGGCGACAACCTCCACGACGGCCGGCTGCTGCCGGCGGCCGAGATGCGCGACCGCTACGAGCGGGGCGGAGCCGCCGACCGGCAGGTCATCGCCTACTGCGGCAGCGGCGTGTCGGCCTGCCACGACCTGCTCGCCCTCCGTCATGCGGGGCTGGAAGACGGCCGGCTGTTCGTGGGATCGTGGTCCGCCTGGGGATCCGATTCGGACCGCCCCCTGGCCACCGCCTGACGGGGTCCGCAGCCCACATCGCGAATTGGCAGCGCTCAGCGCCCAAGACGGCACTCTCCGCTGCCAATTCCCGCCCCACCCCGTCCGGGCTCAGGCGATGCGGGCATCGAGTTTGAGTTCCGGGAAGTCGATTTCGGGGTGATCCAGCGCCACCGCGAACGCCTCGGCCAGGGCGGCGCCCACATCGTCGACGTGCATCATGCCGCCCGGCACGGCCTGACGGTCCCAGACCTCCAGGGCCTCGCCGAGCAGGTCGACATTCATGTGGTCGCTGAACTCCGTCGGCGCGGTGTTTCCCATCACGACCCGCATGAAACGCCGGTCGGGATGCTCGGCCCGCCACACCCGGATGCACTGGTCCAGCGCCGCCTTGGTGGCGCTGTAGGACGCGAACAGCGCGTTGGCATCCTCAACGGTGCGAGACGACACGAAGGCGATGAGCCCATCACCGTCCATGTGTTCGAGCGCCGCCGCCGCGGCCAGGTTCGCTCCGACCACATTCGTCCGGAACACGCCGGTCCAGGTGTCCGGCTCGGTGCCCCTCAACGGTTGAAGAACCCCGTAGCCGGCGGCGTACACCATCAGATCAAGGCCGCCCATGGCTGCCGCAGCCTCAGCCGCGACCCGGCGAGCGTCGTCAGCCACAGTGGTGTCACCGGGGGCCGCGTGGCCGGTACCCAGTTCGGCCACGAGAGCTTCGAGCCTCTCTCGGCGCCGAGCCGACACGGTCACAGAACCGCCCCGAGCCGCCACCGCGCGGGCCGCAGCGGCGCCAATCCCCGACGACGCTCCGACCACCAGCACGCGCCGCCCGCCCAGCACCCCGCTCATCTGAGCCACCGTAGCCGTGCCACCACCACCCTCACCGCAACAGACACCCCAACCGCGCCAACACCACCCTCACCGCAACAGACGCCGAAGCCGGGCTGCGCCGTCGCGAGGTTGCGAGACGCGCTGTTTAGCGTGATGCTTGCCCGCCGATGACTGGGTCGCGGGCGCTGGCCGCCATCGACGTGGGCACCAACTCGGTGCACATGGTGATCGCCCGGCCCGTGCCCGGCGGATCACCCGAGATCCTGGCC
>VXNG01000064.1 GCA_009840695.1 Acidimicrobiaceae bacterium | reverse complement strand
CCGCAGGCTGCGCCCCGTCCCAAAGCTGCCCGTACCAAGCCTTCCAAGAACCGTCGCGATCGCCGGGGCCAGCGTTCCACGAACCGCACCCAGCGCTCCTACCAGAAGGCGGCGCGCCAGGCGGCCCGGCGCGAGGAGCAGCGCGCCGTCGCGGCGCGGGGCGGCTGGTCGACAGTCGATCAGGGCGCGATGGTCGTCGTGGAGGAGGAGCTCGGCGACGACCCCCTCGTCGATCCCGTCTACGACGCCGACGACCGCAACTGGGTCCGCTATCGCCCCTTCTGGGGTGGATTCGCCCGATTGGTAGTCCTGATCGTGGTGATGGTGCTGGCCATCGGCTGGGTCCGGGGGCGCATCTACGGCTGGGTGGACGCTCAGATCACACCTGAGGGACTGGCCGGAGATGCCGTGGAACTGACCATTCCCCAGGGAGCGTCCATCAACGAGATCGCCGGCGAGCTCCAGAGCGCGGGAGTCATCTCCAACGCCACCGTCTTCCGCTACTGGCTCCGCTGTGACGGGGAGCTGACAATCACCGGGTTCCTCGGGTGCGACTCCGTGGTGGCCGTCGAGGCGGGCGACTATGTCCTGTACGAGAACATGGAATTCGAATCGGTGCGAACCGTATTCGAGGCCGGGCCGCTGCCCGAGGTTTTCGAGCTCGTGAGGATTCCCGAGGGCCTTCGCTGGAGTGAGATGGCTCTGCGTCTCCTGGAGGAGAATCCCGCCTTCGAGTGGGAGGACCTGGAGGCGGCTTACATCTCGCTCGTGAGGGAGGCGTCCTACCTGCCCGACGAAGCGCCGGTTCGGAGCCTCGAAGGCATGCTTTTCCCGGCCACTTACGACATCAACGCCGACGACCTGGGCGACGAGCACGGTTTCCTGCTGCGCCTCTCCGACGAGTTCGATCGCCGCTTCGCTCGGCTGCTGGAGGATCCCGGGCTCCATCCCGACATAGTCGATCTGGATCTTGTGCCTTACGAGGTGATCATCGTGGCCAGCCTTATCGAGGAGGAGGCTCTGGTGTCCGAGGACCGGGCCAAGATCTCCCGGGTGATCTACAACCGCCTGGCTGAGGGCATGCGCCTCGATATCGACGCCACCGCCTGCTATGCCGCGGCCAAGTCGTGTGCCGATCTCACCTCCGCCGACATCCGGCTGGATTCGCCCTGGAACACGCGGGTGGTCACGGGTCTGCCCCCCACGCCGATATCGGCGCCGGGGGAGGCGTCGCTTGAGGCCGCGCTGCAGCCCGCCGACGGCGACTGGCTGTTCTACGTCCGCACCGATGAGGGAGGGGTTCGCGGCGCGCACTACTTCTCGGTGACATACGAGGAGCACTTGGAGAACGTGCAGATCTGCCGCGAACGCGGATACTGCTGATGGGCGGGCTGTCGATCATGTCCCCTGGCAGAATCGGGTGCCGGCCCGGGCGTGGAGCGTGGGCATGACCTCGGCAAGGCCGGAGAGAGCGGCGGCGGTCATCGGCGATCCGGTGCGCCACTCGCGCTCGCCCGCCATCCACAATGCTGCGTTCGCGGCGTCCGGCATCGACTGGGTGTTCACCGCCTTTGAGGTGCCGGCCGGGGGCGGAGAGGCCGCGCTGGAGGCGATGCGGGTGCTGCAGCTCGCCGGACTGTCGGTCACCATGCCGCTCAAGGCCGAGGTGGCCGACGCCGCGGACACCTGCGACGACGAGGTGGAGGTGCTCGGCGCGGCCAACTGCGTCGTGCCGATGGACGATGGGCGCCTGCGGGCTGCCAACACCGACGCCGCCGGGTTCGTGTCCGCCCTGCGGGCCGACGCCGGGCTGGAACCCGAGGGCCTTCGGGTGGCGTTGCTGGGCGCAGGTGGGGCCGCCCGGGCGGTCGCTTGGGGGCTGGCGGCGGCCGGCTCGGCCCAGGTCGCCGTGATCAACCGAACGCCGTCCAAGGCTCAGGCCGCCGCGGATATCGCGAATGCGGCCGGAAGGGCGGGACAGCCGGGCCGGGTCGGTCGCGTCGGGTCTACCGACGACATCGCAGCCGCCGACGTAGTGGTGAACGCAACCTCGGTGGGCATGGGTGCTGACGCTGCCTCCATGCCTTGCGATCCGAGTCTGCTGCGACCCGGCCAGATCGCGGTGGACCTGGTGTACGAGCCGTTGGAGACTGCCTGGCTGGCCGCTCTGCGGCGGCGGGGCGTAGCGGCTCACAACGGTCTGTCGATGCTGGCGTACCAGGCTGCGGCCGCATTCGAGCTGTGGACCGGTGTCGAGGCTCCTGTGGAGGTGATGCGTCAGGCCGCAGTCGCGGGCCGGGCCCGGTAGGTCGATCACGGCGACGCCGGCCTGGCTCCGAGAGCTCTTCTGAGCGCTCTCCGAGAGCGTCACTAGCGCGTCGGTAGGCTTTCCGGGTGCCGCCGTCCGCTTCGCAAGCCCATGTCGTGAGCGTCGCTCTGTCCGATCGCGCCTACGACGTCCATGTCGGCCCGGGCGTCCGGGCCCGGCTCGGCTCGGTGCTGCCCGCCGGGGCGCGCCGGGCTGCGGTG
>VXNG01000146.1 GCA_009840695.1 Acidimicrobiaceae bacterium | reverse complement strand
CCCTCCTCCTGGTCGTAGGCGATCCCCAGGGCGCCGATCGTCCAGGCCTCCACCACCGGTTCGCGCATGTCGAGGTCGTCGGGCGGGTCGGCTTCCTCGGCGTCGGGCAGCTCGCCCAGCACCCGTTCGAGGTACTCGGCCAGGGCGGCCGCCTGGCGCTTCTCGAACTTGAGCGACACCAGCTCACCCTCTGCGAGGCACTGAAGGTAGAAGACCCGCTCGCCCTTGGGCCCGAGCGTGCCCACGGTGAGCATGTCGACCGCCTCGAAGTGGAACGACTCGCTCACGGCTGAAGGCGCCTGATACTCATGACGGGCGCAGCGATGCCAGGTCGTCGCCGGTGTTGTTCACGGTCAGGAGGATCGGACCGGAGGGGTGGTAGGCGATGGCGGTGACCGAGCACGGCGAGATCACGATCCGCTGGAACAGGTCCAGCGGCGTGCCGGCCGCCGACGCGGCGACCGCCTTGATCACATCGGCGTGGGACACGGCCACCACCGTCTCGCCGGCGTGGCGGGCACAGATGGCGGCCACCGCGTCGAGGGCCCGGGCCTGCATCTCGGCGAACGACTCCCCGCCGGGAAAGCGGAAGCCGCTCGGGTGGCGCTGCACAGTGGTCCAATCCTTGCGCCGGCGCAGGTTCTGCAGCTTGCGTCCCGTCCACCGGCCGAAGTCGCACTCGATGAGACCAGGGCTGCGACGCACCCGTAGCTTGCAGGCCCGGGCGATGGGCGTCGCCGTTTCGACAGTGCGCTCCATGGGCGAGGCGTATACGGCCTTGATCCGGTCCAACCCGGCCAGTCGCTCGGCCACCCTTCGGGCCTGCTCCACACCCTCGGGTGACAG
Organism: Acidimicrobiaceae bacterium; assembly: GCA_009840695.1. The sequence continues at coordinate 1,685 of VXNG01000146.1, read as the reverse complement.
ATGGAGCCCCGGTGCACGGCCCGGCAGCACCGAGCCGGTGGTGGGCGTATGCCCGTGGCGCACGAACAGCACAACAACAGGGGCTTCGGTGCCGGACTTGGAGGCGGGCTTGGCGGGCGAGCGCGCAGTTCTGGTGGCCATGGTGCAGGCCAACGTAGCCTGATCGTCCGTGGAGTCCCCCGACTCGCGCCGCGTCCTGGCCGAGGTGGCCTCGGAGGTGACCGAGTGCCGGACGTGCCTCCGGCTGGTCGAGTGGCGAGAGCGGATCGGGCGCGAGAAGCGGGCCGCCTTCCGCGATGACGAGTACTGGGCCCGGGGCGTGCCCGGTTTCGGCGACCCGGACGCCCGTCTGCTGGTGGTGGGTCTGGCGCCGGCAGCCCATGGCGCCAATCGCACCGGCCGGATGTTCACCGGCGACCGCTCCGGGGACTGGCTGTACCGGGCCCTGCACCGCGCTGGCTACGCCAGTCAGCCTCGCTCCACCGACCGGGGTGACGGCTTGGCCCTCACCGGAGCGTGGATCACTGCGCCCGTCAAATGCGCGCCTCCCGACAACAAGCCCACCCCCGCCGAACGCGACGCCTGCATGCCGTTCATGAGACGTGAGCTGGCCGCGCTCGACTCGCTGAAGGTAGTGGTCGTGCTGGGCGGCTTCGCCCACCAAGTGGTGTGGCGTGAGCTCGGATCGGGTCCGCGGCCCCGCTTCGGCCACGGCGCCGAGACGCCGCTTCTGGACGGCCGCACCCTGCTGTGCAGCTACCACCCCAGCCAGCAGAACACCTTCACCGGACGCCTCACCGAGCCCATGCTCGACGCCGTGTTCACCCGAGCGCGGGAACTGAGTGGCTGACCTCACCCGGTAGCCTCGGACCCGCTATGCGCGCGCGCCTTCGTCCTGTCTGGCTTCTTGCCGCGGCCGTCCTGTTGGTGGTGGCAGGCTGCGGCAACAGCGCCGATCCCGACACCTGGGAGGAGGCCGAGCAGGACGACCGCTTCGTCGATGAGGAGTTCAGGGCCAAGTCCGCGGTCGAGCACAACTTCCTGGTCTCGTGCATGGAGGCCAACACCGCCAACCTCACCGAGGCAGAGGCCAGAGTGCTGTGCGGATGCTCATTCGACGGGCTGCGCCAGAGCCTGACTCTCCAGGAGTTCCAGTCCCTCGACAAGGCCCTGCGGGAGAACCCCAACCCGAGCGACCTGGACGAAGAGCCCGAGGACCTGTGGGACGACATCGCGGAGGATATCTTCGAGTCGTGCGCCCGCAGGGTCGACGCCTGAGGCCCGCGAAGTGACGCCCACCCCAGCCGCCGGTGAGCTGCCGCTCATCATCTCCGTCGACGACCACGTCATGGAGCCCAAGGACCTGTGGCAACAGCAGTTGCCGCCGTCCATGCGAGCCCGCGGGCCAAGGGTGGTGCAGGAGAAGGTGAGGCTGCACTTCACCGGCGGCCACTACGGCTTCGAGCGCAACGACCCCGACGGCCAGTGGTGCGACGTGTGGCTGTTCGAGGACAGCGTCACCCCCACCGGCCTGCTGCACGGTCCCGCCGGCATGCCCCGGGAGGAGCAGCGCAACGTGGCCGCCCGCTACGAGGATCTGCGTCCCGGCACCTACGAGCAGACCGCCCGCCTCGCCGACATGGACCTCAACCACGTCGAGGCGGCCATCAACTTCCCCAACATCT
>VXNG01000243.1 GCA_009840695.1 Acidimicrobiaceae bacterium | reverse complement strand
GCCGGTCACGTTCGGCCGTCGCTACAACCTCACCGGTCGCCAGGCCGTCACCCGGGACGGGTATGTCGACCTGGCCGAGCAGGCGACCGGACGGAGCGCATCGCGGGTGACCATCCCGGCTGAGACGATGGAACGGCTATGGACCGGCGAGCTGCGGATCGGGTCGGGAGCTGAGAGCATGGGAATGGACATCCGTCCCTCCGCCGGCTCGGAGCGTTCGGCTCGCGACCCCAGAGCCGACATGCTGCGGCGCCGGTTCCAGGTCGCGCAGCTCGTACAGCATCTGGCGCCCAACATCTGGTGGTGGAACCGCAGCATCGTCTTCAGCATCGACCGGTTGCAAACCGACATCGGCTTCCAGCCGGACCACGACCTCGTGTCCATGTTCGAGCACACCTACGAGTGGTACCGGCGCTCGGGTCGGGCCGAGGCCGACGCGACCCGCTTCGATTGGTCCTTCGAGGACGCGCTCCTGAGCGAACTCCGCTAGCCCCTCATCCCGGCGTCACGGCCATTCCAGCGTCACGGCTTGGCCTGCCCGGACGCAGACCGGCGGCTGAGCCGCTTGGCCACCATCTGGTCGCCGTCGGGAGTCCCGTCGTGGAACGAGCCGATCAACTCATCGAGGGGCGACTCGATCCCGCCATAGTTGCACTCGATGAAGCGGTGGTGGAGCTGGTGGTGGAAGTCGCCCAACTCGAACCGCTGGCGCCCTGGGAGCCGGACGGCGTCGTAGCCGGTGTGGCTCATGGGCGCCCCGACGGTGTGGTGCATCACCGCGAACAGCATGTGCACCGGACTTGACGGCAGCAGCAGGAACAGCACGACGTCGCTGTAGAGGACCACGTGCTCCACCGGGTGCATCGACAGGCCCGACCAAGGGCCGATGTTCATGTTGCGGTGATGCCAGGAGTGGACGTACCGGTACACCGGACCCCGGTGCAGCAGCCAGTGTCCGGCCCCGAAGTAGAGGACCGACCAGATGGGGATGAGACCCAGCAGCACCACGAACCACACCGGGTTGTCGTCGAAGGACCAGAGCGGCGCGATGCCGTTGGCGTAGGCCCACCAAGCCAACGACTCCCACGCCGTGGCAACCACCATTGCCGGCACCAGGCTCAGGAACAGGTTGTCCTTCACCTGGTCGTTGAACAGGAACAGGCTCTTGCTGCGGGTCAACGGCCGCGCGTCGTAGCGCAGGCCGTCGCCCTGGACCCGGTGGCGCTGCAGGAGCAGGTGAAGTCCACCGGCCACCACCGTAAGCAGGACGAGATTGCGGACCCAGATCTCGAGGATCCAGCCCGGCCGCAGCGACTCGGCCTCGGCCAGCGACGGGCTGGCCCACTGCCAGAGAGCGAACGAGACGGCCAGCATCAGCACCCGCGAGGTGAGGGGCCTCCAGGTCTTGACCAGATGGCGGGCGATGGCCGCGGGCCGCAGCGGCCAGTGGAGGAACGGCGCCGACCGCAGCGGCAGTTCGGGGGTGAAGTTCCAGGCCTGCCGCTTCCTGGCGGTCACATCGCGGATCGTAGCTGCGCCATCAAGCAACCGGACGCACGCAGCGCCCCCGGATCACGCCATCTGGAGGAACTCGACCCAGTTGCCGTCCGGGTCCTCCACCATGGCGACCGTCACACCGGGACGGGACTCCAGCAGGGGCCACACGATCGGCCTGCCGGCCGCCTCGCAGTCGGCCACCGCGGCCGCGATGTCGTCCACCGTGATGGTGAAGTAGCGCATGCCGGTGCACCCCTCCAGGCCGCCGTCGACTCCGGCCGGCACGTCGCTTGTGGTCGTCACCAGCTTCAGCACGCTGTCGTTGCAGCGCAGGCGATCCATGCGGGCGATCCCGAGCGCTTCCATCTTCATGGTGGCTTCGAACTCGAGGCCCACGACGTCACGGTAGAACTCGAGCATCGCGTCGCCGTTGTTGGTGACGATCCCGAGGTCTAGTCCCGGTTTGGCAATGTTGCGGCCCATGCGGTTCCTCTCTGTTGGTGAATTGGCAGCGGCCAGCGCCCGATCGGGAACCCTGCGCTGCCAATTCTGGGATGGGGCCGGCTAGAGGGCTGTGGACAGGATGCGGGTCGTCTCGGCTATGGCGTCGTCCAGGGGGGTGGGTTCTATGTCGCCCAGCAACTCGGCCAGGCCGGCGGGCGACAGGGCGTGAGCGAAGGGCAGCGGCTCGGTGCCGACGCCGAGGTCGTCGAAGCCGGTGATGCGGCGGACCCGGTCCACGAAGTCGTCCACCGATGTCACGTGGCCTCTGAGATTCACCGCCGGCGCCGCAGGCGAGTCGAGGTCCACCCGGGCAGCGGCTATGAACGCTCGGGCCACGTCGGGCGCGTAGTGGAAGTCGGTGACGCCTCCGTACCCCACCCGGTACGGCTCGCCCCGCACGGCGCTGTAGATAGCGGCGGTGGGCTGCGATGTCACTCCCTGATCTCGGCCTGCGCCGTACACGGTGAAGGGGCGCAGCCCCACGCAAGTCAGCCCGTGGTCGGCCGCGTACACAGCGGCCGTCTGCTCGTTGGCCACCTTGTAG
>VXNG01000105.1 GCA_009840695.1 Acidimicrobiaceae bacterium | reverse complement strand
GCCGAGGTCGAAGGTCACCCGCTGGCCGTTGATGAACCCATCTCCGGCGTAGACGATCGTGAGCCGGTCAGGGATGACGACCGTGACATTGACGTCGGTGACCGGAGCGTCGCCGCCCTGGTTGGTCACCGTGATGGTGTACGTGGTCTGTTCGCCGATGCCGATGGGGTCGTTGTCGTCGACGATTACGAGCGACGCGCCCGCGGCCGCGCGAACCTCGACATCGAAGGTGGCGCTGTCAGCCGCGGCCTGATCGCTGGTGACGGAGGCGGCGTTGGTATGCATACCCGCCTCACTGCCGCTCAGCCGGACGGTTACGGTGACCGAGTCGCCCATGGCGAGGTCGCCGATGTTCCAGGTCACGACGCCGGCGGCATGCGTGCCGCCGCTGTCGGCACTCACGAAGCTCAGGCCGACCGGGAGGGTGTCGGTGATGACGACGCCGGTGAGGTCGGTCTCGCCGTCGTTGGTGGCGGTAACCATGTAGTTGCGCTCGCCATCGGTGTACATCACCGAGCCGCCGGTCTTCTCGAGGCTGATGGACGGCGTGTTCGACGTGACCGAGGCCTCGGCGGTGGCGGTGGTATCGAGCACCGTCACGCTCACGGTGTTGGTGTGGTCGCCGGAATCGGCGGCGGTCACGGTGATCGTGAAGGTCGCGGAGGCGCCCGCGGCGAGCTCGTCGATGGTCCAGTTCAAGGTTCCGTCCTCGGCAACCGTGGCCTCAGGATCGGAGCTGACCACGGTGAGGTCGGCCGAGAGGGTATCGACCACCGCGGCGTTGAATGCCGGGCCGTCGCCGTTGTTCGTGACTTCGATGGTGAAGGAGACTTCCTCGCCGACCAGGAAGGAATCGGCGGAGACAGCCTTCGTCACGGCGAGGTCAGGAGCGACGATGGTGGTGTCGATGCTCGTGTCGGCGGTGGCGCCCTCCGCGGAGGTGACGCTGACCGGCAGCGAGTAGTCGCCGGCGGTGTCTGCCGTGGCGGCGACCATGATGCTCTGCGAGTCGCCGGCCTCGAGGGTGCCGAGGTTCCAGGTGGTGTCTTGCGTCGGACCCGGGACACCGCTGAAGAAGGTGAGGCCTTCCGGCACGGTATCGGTGAGAGTTACGTCGGTCAGCGCGCCTTCACCGTCCTTGGTCACGGTGATCTCGTAGTTGACGATGTCGGTGATGTTGGCCGATTCCGGACCAGTCTTGGTCACGGTGAGCGAGCCTGGGATCACCATGGTAGTTGCCGAGCCCGCGCCGGTGAAGCCTTCGGTGGACATGGCCGAGGCCTCGTTGACCATTTCGCCAACGGCGTCGGCGGAGAGGGTCACTGAGACAAGGGCATTGCCTGCAGGGTCGAGGTCGCCGAGCGACCAGACGACGGTACCGTCGCCGGTCTCGCTGGGCTCGGGGTCGGCGCTCACGTAGCTCATGCCCGCGGGCAGGGTGTCGGTGAGCGTGACGCCCGTCGCCGTGCGGTCGCCTTCGTTGGTGACGCTGATGACGTAGTTGGCCGTCCTGGAGAGCCCAACGCTGGCGGGTCCGTCCTTCGTGACGTTGAGGGAAGGCGCCTGCCACGTCTTGGTTACGACTCTAGAGTAGAGCTCGTCGCCCGTGGAGTGCAGGACGCTAATGTAGATGGTGTTGTCGCCGGTCTCCGGCACTACCTGCTCGAGTACCACGGCGGCAACTCCGCTTGCGTCCGTGACCGTGGAGACCTCGCTGGCTTGGCCGTTAAGCGTCGCATCCGGAGTGCCGTCGGTCAGCGACCAGATGACCGGGACGCCCTCGAGGGGCGAGCCGTCGCTCACCCGGCTGACCGTGACGGCCATCGGGTGCTCGGTGCCGACAAGGTTCGAGGCGTCTTCGGGGAATGCCGCGATCATGTCGACCCAATGCTTGACGGCGAAGACTTTATGAGCTGAGGGGTCGGCGATGCCGGGGACGTAGGCGGTGACGTCGGTGTCGCCCTCGCGGGTCGCGGTAATGGTAAGGGTGGCCTCACCATTGTCGTCCGTGGTGACGCGGCCGAAGGTGTTGTCGACCTTCTCGGCGTCGACGCCGTTGATCGAGACGATGTCGCCGACGGCCTCGCCGAAGCGGTTCAGGATGAGCTCGACGGCGGCGCCTGGGGCGGCCGAGCCGTCGGCCTGCTCCACCTCAATGGTGAAGGTGTGCTGGCTCCTGATGGGGTTGTAGTCCTCTGCGGGGCTGATCGTCACGCTGGCCGGCGTGACGTTCGATTGCTGGGCGCGAATCGAGGGGCTGCCGGGCGCCACGGAGGCCGCGGTGACCTCGCCGCCGGGCAGACCATTCCCCAAACCAGGGCCATGGGACTGAAGCTGGCCGGCAACGCTGGGCGAAGACGACGCCGAATCCGGAGACGCCGCGCCAGTCGTTGACGCAGAACTGGCGAGCACGAGACCGACAACGATCGCGGCGATAACGGCGAGAACGATCGCGCCGCCATAGATCCAAGGGAGCGGTTTGCCGGTGAACAGGTTCATTTCACCAATCCTTATTCCGGACTTTGGGGACGTGTGCAGTAGGTTCGGC
>VXNG01000277.1 GCA_009840695.1 Acidimicrobiaceae bacterium | reverse complement strand
AGACCGGCCGCACCCCGGTCCACGACCACGGCCACGCCTGGGTGGCCTACGGCCTGCTCGAGGGCGCTGAGACCGTCCTGCGCTACCGGGATCCGGCGGGAACAGCATCAGGCTTGGAGCCCGATGAGGAGATCAGCCTGGCCGTCGGCGAGGTGGACCTGGTCGCGCCGTGGACGTTCCACGCCGAGCAGGCCGAGACCGAGCGCACCGTGGCCGTCATGGTCCGCAGCGCCCGGGTCGGCAAGTTCGCCCACCGCCGCCTCAACGCCGACACCGGCGAGACCTACGACCACCCCGGCCCCCACCAGATTCCCTACCAACTCTGAGCCCCGTTAGAGCAGAACGTCGAGGGGAGAACGGACCTCGACGACCACTGCACTGCGACGCGGGTCAATGTCTCGACGACCCCGCCCGTCGACCACCAGCGTCGCGGCGGCATCTGGCCGCGTGGCTGAAACGTAGACATCCTCGGCCGGCGAGCGCTTCTGCCAGGACGCTCTTCCCGGCACCTCCGAGCCCATCGATCAGCACCAGCCGAGTCGCATGTGTCTCAACCGCCTGAATCGCGTTCGAGAGCTGACGGATCTGAATCGTTCGTGCCATTGGTTCCGACCGTAACCAGATCCCCCTCCGACTCTGCGCCGTAGAGCCCGGAGACGACCCGGCGCGCCTACGCCGGTTCGTTGTCGGCTGCTGTAGGCCGGTGGTAGACGTCGGAGCGGCGGCGGCTGCGGGTGAACACGATCTGCCAGAGCTGCAGGGCCCGGGCCCGGAATGATCCGGCCGAGCTGAGCAGGTAGTAGTCCCATGTGCGGCGGAAGCGCTCGTCGTAGGCAGGCAGGTCGTCCCAGGCCGCGGTCACGTTGCGGTGCCAGGCCATGAGCGTGCGGTCGTAGTAGGGACCGAAGTTGTGTACGTCCTCGATCACCCAGTCCTTCTCGGTGGCCGATGAGATCTGGGCCAATGACGGAACGACCCCTCCGGGGAATATGTACTTGTCGAACCATGGGTCGGTGTGGTTCTTCGACACCAGCGAGCCGATGGTGTGATGCAGCATCATCCCGTCCTCAGCCAGGAGATCGTTGCACCGCCGGAAGAACGTCTTGAGGTTGCGGGGACCGACGTGCTCCATCATCCCGATCGACACGATGCGGTCGAACCGGCCCTCCACGTCCCGGTAGTCGCACTCGCGGATATCGACGGGCAGGCCGGCGCAGACCTGGCGGGCCAGCCAAGCCTGCTCGTGCGCTGGCGTCACACCGGTGACCAGAGCGCCGTGCTCGGCCGCCGCGTGCCGGGCGAAGCCGCCCCAGCCGCAGCCGATGTCGAGCAGCCTCATGCCAGGCTCCAGGTGCAGCTTGCGGCAGATCAGCTCCAGCTTGTGCTCCTGGGCCTCGTCGAGGTCGGCGGCACGGCGCCAGTAGCCGCACGAGTAGATCATGCGCTTGTCGAGCATTCGCTCGTACAGGTCGTTGCCGATGTCGTAGTGGGCCCGTGCGTTGCGGCGGGCCCTCCGCACCGTCTGGCGGTTGCGGGCCTGGGCCTTGAGGATGCGCAGCGTGAGTGCGGGTCTGGGCCGGATCAGCGACTGCAGATCGAGGGTCTGCACCTCCGCGATGAACTCGTCCAGTTGGTTGGCATCCCACCAGCCCTCCTGGTACGACTCACCCAGTCCGAGCTCGCGGTCGGCCAGGACCCGGGCCCAGAAGCGGTCGTCATGCACGGCGATGTCGCCGGGCCGGTCACCGCCGACCTCGATCCCGGCCGTGCGCAGTATCTCAAGTCCCAGGTCTCTGGCTTCGTCAATATCGGCCACGGCGTGTCACGTCTCCTGGACCAGATCGTTCAGGAAGGACGGTACTTGGTGCAGGACGGTTACCTAGCCGGATCCGGCGAGGTCCAGGACGGTCGGGGAGCCGGTGTCGCGGAGTCGGTGCTTGTTGACCTTGTGGGTGGCGGTCTTGGGGAGCTCGCCGAGGATCTCCAGGTAGCGGGGCTGGCAGAAGTCGGGCAGGGTCGCTTCGCAGTGGCGTTTCAGGGTGTCCGGGTCGATGGTCCGGCCGGACTCGGGTACCACCGCCAGCTTGACCTCCTCCTCGCCCAGCTCTGAGGGGACCCCAACTGCAGCGCACTCGGCCACGGCGTCCAGTTCGCAGACCGCCCGCTCGACCTCGGTGGAGGAGATCATCTCGCCCCGGCGCCGGATTGCGTCGGCGACCCGGTCGACCCAGCGGATGTAGCCGTCGGCTTCGATGGTGGCCAGATCGCCGGTGTGGAACCACCCGTTGCGAAATGCAGCTCTGGTGACCTCCGGCTGGCGGTGGTAGCCAGTCATCATCACACCCGGCACCAGGGGCCTGGCCGCCAGTTCGCCCACGGTGCCGGCGGGCAGCTGGTTGTCGTCTGCATCCACCACCGCCACCTCGTACTGGGGCACGGGCCGGCCCGAGGCCCGGTAGCGCATCGGGTCGTCGGGACTCGTCGTGGAGAAGTGCCCGGTCTCGGTCATGGCGAACCCGGTCACCAGCCGCAGCCCGAACCTCTCCTCGA
>VXNG01000204.1 GCA_009840695.1 Acidimicrobiaceae bacterium | reverse complement strand
TGGGCGCGGGGCAGGTCACGCCGTTGTCGACGAAGCGCTGGATGTGATCGCGGCAATCCTCGGGCGTGCCGTGAACCAGCAGTTCATCGACAATGTGCTCGGGGATCTTCTCGAGGGAGCCACGCCGGTCGCCCGCCTCCCACTGGGCCCAATGCTCGCCGAGCGCGTCGGTGCGGCCGAGCCAGGAGTGGAACGCCCGGTACACGGGCACGTTGAGGTATGCGGCCAGCATGAAGCGGCCCGCGGCCAGGGCCGCCTCACGATCGGGAGTGGGCAGCACAAAGATGCGGGCCACGATCTCGGCTGCCGGGTTCTCGGACCTCACGATGCCGCATACCCGGGCTGCGTCCCGAGCCGAGAGCCAGTTGATGATGGCCCCGTCGCCCTCACGTGCCGCCAGCCGCAGCATGCGTTCTCGCAGGGCAGCCACGAAGATGGGGACAGGCTCGTCGACCCTCACGCCGAGCCGGAAGCCCCGCACCGAGAAGGTGTCGTAGTCCTCGGTGACCTTCTCGCCGCTCAAAGCCGCTCTCAGGAAGCGGATGGTGTCGCGCACGCGGTGATAGGGGCGGTCGAAGGCCGCTGCGTTCCATCGGCCGACGATCACGTCCGACGACGAGCCGATACCGAGCACGAAGCGGCCCGGCGCGGCCGAGGCCAGCGACGCCGCCGACTGCGCGAGCAGGGCGGGGCCGCGGGTGTAGACGGGCAGGATGGCGGTGCCCAGCCGCAGGGAGGGCGCCCACACCGACGCGAGGGTGAGGGTGGTGAGGCCGTCGAAGCCGTCGGCCTCCGCCGACCAGACATCGGTGTAGCCCAAGTGGGCGAGTTCTTCGAAACGCTCCCGTTGCGAGTGCAGGGGGCCGGCGAAGGGCACCGTGATGCCATGTCTCTGGGTGGGGGTCGCAGTCACGCCTGAAAGGATGTCACACCCTCTCGCCATTATGTTCACATGACGAATCAACTGGTTCTAATCGACATCGCTCCCGAGGAGAGGGCCGCCGCAAGGGCCGACTCGGCAAGCAGCTGGCAGCTCGACGCCGCCACATGCGAGATCGGCCGGCGCGGGGTGGCCCGGGCCCGCCAGGCGCTGCGGGCGGCACGCTCCCAAGCCCAGACCGCTACCGTCCCCAGCCCCAACCTGCCTGCCGCGGCCTGATCTCCCGGCAGCCGCCCTATCGCCCCTGGCCTTCCTACGGCTGCGGGGCCCCGATGGCAGCCATGTCCATCTTGCGGATCTACCCGTGCAAGGGAGGCCGACGCAATGTTGCGTCAAACATTCCGGGTGCTTGCACCCGTCGCACTGTTGGTGCTCGCGGCCAGCTGCGGAACCGACGCCGGCAGTCCCGCCGACACCTCCACAAGCACGCCGGACCGCCACGCCGTGAACGCTGTCGTGGAGCGCGTCGTCGACGGAGACACGATCATCGCGAGGATCGGGGACCGTTCCGAAACCGTTCGTCTCATCGGTCTCGATGCTCCCGAGTCGGTGGCGCCCACCCGGCCGGTGCAGTGCTTCGGCCCAGAGTCGTCGCGATTCCTTGCCACCGTGCTTCCCGTCGGGACAGAGATCACGCTGCTGCGCGATATAGAGGCCCGCGACATCTACGACCGGCTGCTGGGCTACGTCGTGCGGTCCCATGACGGCCTCTTCGTCAACCTGGAGGTCGTCGCGGCGGGCTACGCCGCGGTGCTGACCTATCCGCCCAACGACCATTACGCCGACATTCTCGATCGGGCCGAAGCGGAGGCCGTCGCCTCCGGGCGCGGCTTGTGGCGCGTCTGCGGCGGGCCCGACGTGCCGCTGGAATGACCGGGGTGCCGGTGCGCACCCGGCACCCGACCGGCACAGCGTCGGGGTGAGATACCGTCAGGGCCGTGGAATCGCTGGTCGAGCGACTCGGACACCCGCCTGATGCGAGGCTCGTGATCGTCAGCGCGGACCGGATCGGCACCACCCACTCCTCCACTGCCGGCGGCTATCAGGCGCTGCGCGACGGCGCAGCCACGACCGGAACGATCGTTATGCCCGGCGCATGGGCCCGCCACGCTGCGGAGCTGTACCGGGGCGAGGATCTGGGCGTCCACCTCACCCTCAACGCGGAACTCGACTGCTTCCGCTGGGGACCCATCACCAACGCTCCGAGCCTGCTCGACGGCGATGGCGGCTTCCCTCGCACGGTGCAGGACTTATGGGACCACGCGGACCTCGACGAGGTCCGCCGGGAGTGCCGCGCCCAGGTCGAGCGAGCCGTGCTCTGGGGATTCGACATCACCCACCTCACCACCCACCTGTCCGCCCTTCAGCAGCGTCCGGAGTTCTTCGACGTACTGCTGGACCTAGCCGTGTCGTTCGACCTGCCCGTGCGGCTCGAGGGTGCTGACACCGAAGCCAAGGCCGGATTCCCGTTCCGGTCGCTCGCGACGGACGAAGGCATCGTCTTCCCTGACCACTTCCGGCTCGTCCGGGGCGACGCTCGCCGTCATGTGGTCGAGCAGCTCGGCGATCTGAGTCCGGGGGTCACCGAGTTGTCGCTGCACCCGGCCCTGGACGAG
>VXNG01000235.1 GCA_009840695.1 Acidimicrobiaceae bacterium | reverse complement strand
GCGAGCTGCCCAGCCTCCTCGACCCGCCGTCGGGATGCCGCTACCGCACTCGCTGTCCCTACGCCACGGACCAGTGCGCCGAGGCCGAGCCGGAGCCCGAGCCGGTCGGTCCGGCCGGCCTGCACTCGCTGCGCTGCCACCATCACAGGGCCATCACCGCAGGCGAGCACCAGCCTGCATCGAACCAATCTGCATCCAACCGTCAGGAGCAAGCACAATGAGCGATCGCACCGCCGTAAGCACAGACGGAGCACCCACCCCCACCGGCCCGTTCAGCCAGGCCATACGCGTCGGGAACCTGGTGTTCACCGCAGGGCAGGCCGGGCGCAACCGCGATACTGGCGAGATGGGCGACATCGGCGAACAGGCCGACTGGGCCCTGCGCAACATCAGCAACATCCTCGCCGCGGCCGGCGCCTCGATGGCCGACGTGGTCAAGACCACTGTCTACCTGAAGGAGGGCACCCCCACCGGACCCCTCAATGAGCAGTGGGTGAAGCACTTTCCGGAGCCCTTGCCCGCTCGGTCCTCGGTGTTCGTGGCCCGTCTGAAGAACCCAGAGATGCTCATCGAGGTCGAGGCGGTCGCGGTTGTCTGACCTGGATGTATATCGCGGCGCGGTTATCAGCGCCGGCTGCCGGGAGGCGGCCGGCGCGGGCGCGGCCGTGCTGGCGTCGGGCGGCAACGCGGTGGATGCCGCCATCGCCGCCTCGGCGGTGCAGTGCGTGCGCGAGCTGCCGTGGTGCGGCTTGGGCGGCGACGCCTTCGCCCTGCTGTCGGGCCCGGAGGGTCGGCTGGAGGCGCTCAACGGCGCCGGCGCGGTGCCCCGGGCCCTGGCCACGGCTTCGATCCCCGGCGGTACTCTTCCCCGCTTCGGTCCGCTGTCGATCTCGACTCCGGGTCTGGTGGCGGCCTGGTGGAGGCTGTGGGAGTGTCACGGGTCCCGGCCCTTCGCAGTCCTGATCGAGCCGGCGGCAACCCTCGCCGAGGACGGGTTCGGCCTCGACGACGCCTTCGTCAGGGCCCTCGACCGTGTCCGGGGCGCGGTCGGGGGAGACGATCCGTTCGTGGCCGAGTTCTGCCACGGCAACGGCTCCGGCGCCGGCGAGGGGTTCAGGCTGCCGGCTCTGGCCCGCACGCTGCGCGAGATCGGCGACGGTGGGCCGTCGGCCTTCTACCGAGGCCGGCTGGCCTCGGCCCTGGCGCAGGCGGTGGGAAACTTTGGTGGCCTGCTGTCTGCCGACGACCTGGCCGAGCACGCCTGCGACTTCGAGCCGCCGATCACGGTCCGCTACGGCGTCGCGGAGGTGTCGGTGACGCCGCCGGTGTCGATGGGCTGGGTGCTGTTGCAGCAACTGCTGCTCTACGAGCGGCTCGGCGGTCGCCTCGTCGACGGGGACGCCGACCGGATCGACCTGATGGTGCGCTGCAAGCACGCCGCCTTCACCGACCTTGCCGGGTTGCCCAGCTGGCAGGAGGCGTCCGATGTGATGCCGGTCCTCAGCGAGGACTCGCTCGACCGCTGGTGCTCGACGATCGACGCTCAGCGCCGGTCGACTCTCGCGCCCGCGGGTGCTTCCTCGGCTCCGGCTGGGCCCTCGGGCACCGACACTACCTGCCTGTCGGTGGTCGACGACCGGGGTCTGATGGTGACGTTCATCCACAGTCTCTTCAACGAGTTCGGGTCGCGGGTGGTGGTGCCGGGCACCGGGATCGTGCTCAACGATCGGCTGGCCAAGCAACCGGCTCGCGTCGACGGATCCGCCGAGCCAGGCCGCCCGCGACGTCCGCTGCACACGCTGGTCGGCTACCACGTCGCCCACGGCGACCGGCGGCTGGTGGGGGCCACCCCCGGCGGCCGGGGCCAGGTCCAGACCAACTTCCAGGTTCTACGGGCCATCATCGACGACGGCGCCTCTCCCCAAGATGCCGTCGATCGCCCCCGGTGGCTGTCGGGCGCGCCCCGGCTGCCCGACGCCGACGATCTGCTGTTCCTGGAGCCCGGATTCCATTCCGATCTCGGTTCGGAGTTGTCCCGGCGCGGCCATCCGGTCGCGGCCGACGGAGCGGCCTCCGACATTGACCTGTTCGGGAGCTGCACCATGGCCGGATCGGGTCCGCGGAGCTCGGAGACGTTCGGTGCGGCCGACCACCGCCGGGGGGCCGCCCTGGTGCGGGTCGATCCGCCTGCCGGGACCGGCGACAACGTCTGCGCAAACGACGATGCGGCCCGATAATTGGGCCGCATGCGAAAGGAGACTCCATGACCGACGTGATGTCGGCCCCGAAGTTCGGACCGAGGGCCATCACCTACCCCCACCCGATCAACCACGACTGGTACGACTGGCCGACGTTCTCGGATGCCGAGTTCGAGCGGCGCCACGCCCTGGTGCGCAGCTTCATGGCCGAGCGCGACCTCGACTGCCTGCTGGTGGCCGGGGCTGCCCACCTGTGGGACCGGGGCTGGGCCAACGTGCGCTGGATCACCAACTACATGGGCACCATGGAGCTCGACAGCTTCGTGATCTTCCCCGCCGACGGCGAGCCGACGCTGGCCATCCTCGGCCTCAACGCCCGGCTGCCCGACCGGGT
>VXNG01000163.1 GCA_009840695.1 Acidimicrobiaceae bacterium | reverse complement strand
GGTGCAGCGTGCCGCCGCCGTGCACGTTCAGCACCTGGATTCCCCGGCAGATGCCGAGCACCGGCCTTCCGGTGTCGAGTGCCCCGTCGAGAAGGCTCAGCTCGAAGGCGTCGCGCTCCGGCTCGCGCGTGTACAGCTCGGGGCTCGGCGCCTGGCCATAGCGCTCCGGCTCGATGTCGGTCCCGCCCGTAAGCAGCAGGCCGTCGAGGCGGTCGGCGTAGTCGGCGGGATCGGCGCTGCCCGGCAGGAAGACCGGCAGGCCCCCCGCGGCGATCACCCCGCGGGCGTAGTCGCAGTAGAACACGTCGAGGTGCAAGTCCCGAAACGTCTCGGGCTTCATGTTGAGCTCGCCCGCGGTCTTGGTCCGACCTGTGATGCCGATGAGCGGTCCGCCTGCCACGGGCGAGAGTGTATGTTCCGACCGTGTCCAACCCGTCGTTCCGCCGCGCGGTGGCTGGCGCTCTGGATGTTGATGGGCCGCTGGCTTGGCGCGAGACGGGTGACGGGGAGCCAGTGGTGTTCCTGCACGGCCTCGGCGGCTCGCGCACCTCGTGGGAACCCCAGCTGACCGGCCTGAGATCCGAATTCCGCTGCATCGCTTGGGACATGCCCGGCTACGGCGCCTCGGACCCGGTCGTGCCTCTGACCTTCGCCACAATCGCCGACTCGGTGGCCCGGCTGCTCGACAACGCCGGTGTTGACCGGGCCCATCTCGTGGGAGAGTCCTTCGGCGGGATGCACGCCCTGCATACCGCGCTGCGCCACCCCCAACGGGTCGCCCGCCTCGTGCTGGCCAACACCAGCCCGGCCTTCGGACTAGACGGCACCGACCCCGCCGCCTGGCGCGCCGCCCGACTCGCCCCGCTCGACGCTGGGCTGACCCCACCCGACATCGCTGCAGATGTTCTGACGTCCATTGCGGGCCCCACCCTCAGCGACGATGCCCTCACCATGCGGGTAGCAGGCTTCGCTCGTATTCCGGCAGCCGGGCTGCGAGCGGCCGTCGAGTGCCTGCCCGCCCACGACGTGCGCGAGCGGCTGGGCGCGATCGTCGCGCCTGCGCTGGTGGTGGCTGGGGGGCTCGACACCGAGACGCCGGTCGCCTACTCGCGTGTCCTCGCCGAGGGGCTGCAGAACGCCGAGCTGATCGTGCTGGACGGTGTGGGACATCTGGCAGTCTCGGAGGTTGCGCGAACCTTCAACCGCCTAGTGCGAGACTTCCTCGGCCGCGGTCGTGGGTTGGGGCCCTCCGGCCCCAGGTGGGCGATATAGGCCGATGCGGGTTGCATCATGACGCAATCGACGTGGGTAGCGACTTGAATGGTTCCCTCGTGGGAGTAGTGACAGACATCCTCACGCCGGAGCGGGCCGCGCTCGTGGAGAGGATGGCCGCACTCGGTGCGCGTTTCGCCGAGCGGGCCGAGGCCCACGACCGCGACGCCACGTTTCCAACCGATAACTGGGCCGACCTGCGCGACGCCGGTCTGCTGGGCTTGTGCATACCGGCAGCCGACGGCGGGCTCGGCGGCGACTTCGTGGCCTACGCCCTCGTAGCCGAGGAGCTGGGACGGCACTGCGCCACCACCGCGCTGACCTTCAACATGCACACCGCCACCACCATCCTCGTCGGCCAGATCGCCGACGATCTGGACCTCACCGCCGCCGAGCGGTCGCTGCTGGAGGAGCGACGAACCGAGCTGTGTCGCGGGATCGTCACGGACGGCACCATCCATAGCCAGCCCTTCTCGGAGGGCGCAGCCGCGGGCGCCACCGCGGGCTACTCCACCCGGGCGGTGCCCGCCGGTGGCGGCTACCGGGTGACGGGGCGCAAGATCTTCGCCTCCCTGTCGGGCGCGGCCGACATCCACGACGTGGTCTGCCTGGTTCCCGGCGACGAGCGGATCCGCTTCATGGGCGTGCCCGCCGGCGCGCCCGGCGCCACCATCGAGGGCGATTGGGATCCGCTGGGGATGCGGGGAACCGACTCTCGCACCCTCGTGCTCGACGAAGCAGTCGTGCCCGAGGAGAATGAGTGGCTCCCGCCGGGCGCCTTCGATCAGGCTGCGATCCGCTGGCCCTACTTCTACATGACGCTGTCGTTCGCCTACCTGGGCCTGATGCGGGGCATCCTCGACGCCACCGCCGCCTACCTGCGTGGCGAGGGATCGGCCGGTGCCGGCCCGGCCCGGCGGGACCATCCGATCAAGCAGCAGGGCTGGGCCCAGATGAACCTGCTCTACGACCGGGCCCAGTCGCTCACCTACCGGGTGCTGGCCGAGTGCGGCGTCGACCCGAGCACCGACCAGGTGCGGCGGGCGTGGTCGTCGGTGGTGACCGTGATGGAGGGCGCCCCCGCGGTGGCATCGCTGGCTCTGCAGGTGTGCGGCGGTCGCAGCATGCTGCGCCCGTCCTACCTGGAACAGGCCTACCGCGACGCCCGCTGCGGGGCGGCCATGCTGCCCTGGAGCGTCGAGGTTTGCCTGGAGCGCCTCGGCCGCACCGGCCTCTACCCGGAACAGGACGAAGCACCAGTCTGAGCCGACCCGGCGTGACCCCCGCTGCGGTGCGAGATACCTTTCGGGGCCAAACGTTCACCGTCTTGCTACCGGGGGAGATGCCATGACCGACTGGGACCGCGTGAGGGTCCTCTGGCCCGATCACT
>VXNG01000001.1 GCA_009840695.1 Acidimicrobiaceae bacterium | reverse complement strand
TCGAATCGGTGGCCGAGAACAGTGTCGATGCGGTGATCGCCCCCGCGTTCTGGGCCGCGGTCGCGGGCGCGCCCGGAGCGGTCGCCTACCGGGCTGTCAACACCATGGACGCCATGGTCGGCCGCCGCGACGAGAGGTACGGCAAATTCGGCTGGGCCGCAGCCCGCCTCGATGACATGGCCAACTACGTGCCGGCCAGGATCTTCGCCGGATTGGTGACCGTGCTGCGTCCCGACCGGGCCCGGGAGATCCTCGCTGCCGTGCGGCGCGACGCGAAGGCCCACCCGTCCCCGAATGCGGGCGTGGCCGAGGCAGCGATGGCCGCAGCCCTAGGCCGCGAGCTGGGCGGCCCACTGCGCTACGGAGACACAGAGGAGAGTCGCCCCTTGCTGGGGGACGGACCGCGGCCCGACCCCGACGATGTCCCCGAGGCGGTCCGCATCGCAGACCGGGCCGAGTGGGCCGCAGTGGGGATGCTGTGTCTCATCTGGCTGGCGGTCTGGCTGAAGGGGCGAGCCAGAAGGCTGCCGTAGACCCCCGCGCCCCGACCTAGTAGGCAGCTACCGCCGGTACGGTTGAAGTTCTGGCTGACAGAGTGCATCGCACACTATCCGAGAACTGGAGTGTAGAAGATCTAAAAATTGGAGTCTAAAATATCTCAAAAGTGGAGTGCAGAGCTTGGACTCGGGGAACGACATGGCCGTGGAATCGAACTCGAGGTATCTGGACCGCGTAGTGGACTCCGAGGTGGCCATGGCGCTGACCTCGGCGCCGGCGGTGCTCATTGAGGGCCCTCGCGGTTGCGGCAAGACCTGGACGGGCCGCCGGTTCGCTCGCAGCGAGGTCGTGCTGGACGAATCGGAGGCGATGCGGCTCGCCGCGGAAGTGGATCCCGCCTCGATCCTGGAGGGTCCCGAGCCCCGGCTGCTCGACGAGTGGCAGCTCGTTCGAAGCATCTGGAACCCGATGCGCCACGCCTGCGACCGGCGGGGCGGATTCGGTCACTTCGTGCTCACCGGATCCCAGAACCCGCCCGACGACATCACCGAGCACTCCGGCGCAGGGCGGGTGGCACGGGTGCGGATGAGGCCGATGTCGCTATGGGAGTCGGGCGACTCAACTGGAGAGGTGTCGCTCACCTCGCTGATGGCGGGGGACCGGTGCCGGGCTACCGAGACCGAGCTGACCATCGCCGACATCGCCGATCTGATCTGTCGGGGCGGGTGGCCCCGCATGATCAGCATGGCGCCCGCAGTGGCACAGGCCCGGCTGCGGGACTACCTCGACGACATCGCCCGTGTTGACATCTCTCGCGTCGCGGGAGTGAGGCGCGACCCCGGCCTGGCGGGGCGGCTGCTGGCGTCGTTGGCCCGCAACGAGGCCACCGCGGCCTCCCATGCCACACTGCGGGCCGACCTGACCGAGCAGGACGCCGGTCCTCCGGCCCGCTCGACGCTGCGGGCCTATCTCGACGAATTGGCCCGCCTGTTCGTGATCGAGCCCCTACCGGCGTGGTCGGTGCACCTGCGGTCGCCGACCCGGCTCCGCAAGACCCCCAAGCGCTACTTCGTCGACCCGGCGCTGGCCGTGGCCGCGCTGGCCGCGTCGGCGGCGTGGCTCCGCAGCGACCTGGAAGCCATGGGCCTCCTGTTCGAGTCGATGGCGGTGAGGGATCTTCGCGTCTACGCGCAGTCCATCGACGGGCGGGCCCACTACTACGGAGACGACACCAACCTCGAGGCCGACGCCATCCTCGAGGGCCTGGACGGACAATGGGCTGCCGTCGAGATCAAGCTGGGCGGCGCATCAGCCATCACCGAGGCCATGCAGTCGCTGCGCGCCGTGCGCTCCCGGGTCGACACCGCCCGGCGCGGCGAGCCGGCCCGTCTCATCGTGATCACCGCCTTCGGACCCGGCTACCAGACCGACGACGGCATCGCGGTCGTGCCCCTCACCGCCCTCAAGCCCTGACCCAGGTCACGGGCCGCGAGCGCCACCGGCAGACACACCCGACTGATTGACCCAACCGGGAAAGGCCCACTCTCCGAACGGGTCGACGGATGGCATGGCGACCTCGCTCAGTCCTGCTCGTGGGGGAACAGCCGGGCCGGGAAGCCGCCGCGGGAGATGGGACCCCACCGCTCCACGGCCACGCGGATCAGCGACTTGCCGTGGGCGACCATGGTGGCCCGGTACTCGTCCCAGTCGTCGTGGTGGCCCCGGATGTTGCGGTAGTACTCGACCAGCCCCTCGACCGATTCGGGCGCGTCGAGCACGGTGGCCGTGCCGTCGCACTGCACCCATTCGCCGTTGAACCCCTCCGACATCACCACCACCGACGCCCTCGAGTCGCGGCGGACGTTGCGGGTCTTAGCTCGTTCCGGGTAGGTGGAGACCAGCAGGTCTCCGTTATCGCCGAGTCCGACGGTCACCAGCGAGGCCTGCGGCCAGCCATCGGCCCGCCTGGTGATCAGGACGCCCTGGGGCCGGGCACGGATGAAGTCGTCCAGTTCGGCCCGGTCAACATCCCGGTCCCGCGCGATCGTAGGCATGGACCCGCTCAGCCGAGTTCCTGGCCGCTGCTGATCATCCCCGCACGATAGGCCCGGCGCTGTGCCCCCGGCAGGAATCGAACCTGCGCACACGGTTTAGGAGACCGATGCTCTAT
>VXNG01000148.1 GCA_009840695.1 Acidimicrobiaceae bacterium | reverse complement strand
GCTGTAAACCCGTCGGCAGAGCCTACGGAGGTTCGAATCCTCCCCGGCCCACACAATTCACCTGGCGACAGATCCGCTCCACGCCTACCGATTCGCATGCCAATACTCTGACCATGGTGCGAGCGGGCATAGAAGCCATCACGGAAGTTGAGCAGCGGCGCCGGATCGATCGCTCCACCGTTGACGGCTACTCGCGGCTGCGGCCGACAGAGGCCGAGGATCACGCTGCGATCGTCTCGCTGAGCGAGGCGGTCCTTGAAGAGCCGTGGTGAACTGACTCGCTCAGGCGAGCATTCGCTGCATGATCACCACGTCGAGCCAGCCGCCGAACTTGCGGCCGACCTCCTGCTCGGTGCCGACGATGGTGAACCCGACGGCCTCGTGCAGCTGGACCGACGCCTCGTGGCCCCCGGCGACCCGGGCGATCATGGTGTGGAAGCCCCGGGCCTGGGCCAGGCCGACCAGTTCCCGCATGAGCCGCCGGCCGACTCCCCGTCCCCGCATTGCCTCGTCGACGTAGACGCTGGACTCCACCGAGGTCCGGTAGGCGGCCCGGGGCCGGTATTCGCTCAGCGACGAGAACCCGACCACCTGCCCGTCGAGCTCGGCCACCAGCACGCCCAGGGCGCCGGCCCGTTCCTGCAGCCAGGCCTGCTGGTCCTCGAGGGTGCGGGGCACCAGGTCGAACGTATGGGTGGTGTGCTCGACCTCATAGTTGTAGATGCGCCTGATCGCCTCGGCGTCGTCGAGGGTGGCAAGCCGCACGACCACATCGTCCATCCCCCGAGGCTACGAGCCACCGCCGCAACAAGGGTTGGGAGTCGCCGACCCGCTCGTTGGCTCCGTCGCTGGCTTGCCCGGTCCGACGCCGTGAACCTAGTCGCTCACCGATCCTGGCGAGTTTGGATTGTCAAGAAACGAATAGCCGCCGCTGGGAGGCTCCGCGCCGCGATCCCTCGGGGGTCGGCGGGTCCGCAGGAGGGTCGGGGGCTCGGGCTGGACCCCAGCGGGTGCGCTCGGGGGGCAGCAGCCCGAACCGTCCATGGCGGCGCACGACCGTCCACTGATTGTGATGGACCTTGTAGTGGCAGTCCCAGCACAACAGCACCATGTTGGCGATGGTGGTCGGGCCTCCCTGTGACGCGGGCCGGATGTGGTGGGCCTGGCACAGCGCCGGATGGCAGCCGCAGCCCACACAGCCGCCGTCCCGAGCTATGAGCGCTCTCAGTTGCGCGGCGGTAGCGGTGCGCTTGGATGTGCCTCGCCACAGCGGGGTGCCGTTGGTGTCGTAGAGAATCCCGGTGATCGAGGCGTTGCAGGCGAGCCGTTCGAGCACGCTCGGGGGCAGCGGCTCGCCGGTGGCAAGTTGCGACACCAGGTCGCCGGTCTCCGAATCGACGTACGAGACCACGGCAATGTCTGCGATCGGCCGTCCCCGGTGGAGGTTGTCAGCAACTGCTTCGCCATTGTGCCCGTTATCTCTCCGGCCGTCTGCGTCGCTATCGCGCCTGTTACCGCTCCGGCCGCCTGCGTCACCACCAGCCCGGCCGCCCGGACTCTGGCCACTCCGAGCCGGGTTGGTTCCACCTCGGTCTTGGGCGTTGTTGTTGCCGTCTGGACTGTGGCCGTCCCGGTCTTGGGTGTTGTTGTTGCCGTCTGGACTGTGGAGATCGCGAGCGCGGTTGGTTCGGCCCCGGCCTTGGACGATGTCGCTGCCGGTGGCGGTCACGCCGTCGAGGGCGTCGGCCATGGCCTGGGGGAAGGTGCGACGCTCGTCGCGGCCGTCGGAGCGGCGGAGACGGCGGGCCTCGGCCTCCAGCCGGTTGCGGATCCTTTCACCGGTCACGGGGTCGAGTTCGCCGCGTAGGTGGGTCATGCCGTCGTCGCCGTCCCAGATACGCAGCGACCGCCGGGCCCGACGCCGGGCATAGTCGGCTTCGCCGCTGTCGGACCGGTTGCGGGCGGCCCACCGCCGGGCTTCCCGTGCGAACTGGTCGTCGGACATCGACTTGGCGTCCGACAGCAGCTCGGCGTCGGCCTGCACCGCATCGGCACCTGCGACTTCCGAAGCTTCCGCCAGTCGGGCGGCGTTGGCGAACGACACCTTCCCCGCCTCCAAAGCGTCCCGCACCACCGGCAGGTCGTCGAGCACCCGCACAGTCCGGACTCGGCCCACCGCCTGGCGCCGGGACACACCGGTGGCATGGCGCAAGACGCCCGCGCCGCCGTCGCCGTGGCTCTCCCGGACAGCGGTAGCGGCTGCGGCCACCGTCTGGAACACCGCCAGCATCGCGACAAGCGCTTTCGACCTCTCCAACCCCATCCGCATGTCGGAGGTGGTGGTGTCGCCGCTCTTGGCGCAAGCCACCATCTCCGCCACGGCTGCTTCAGCCCTCTGAACTGCGTCGTTTAACATGCACAGACTATGCCACAAAGGTATGACATTGCCTGAGTTGACCAACGGTGTGGATGACCGCCGCCCATACGAGCCACCCCAAAGCGACTGAGTAGCACGATCAACGCCCAATGGCGTCGCCCTCAGCACGGCAGCGCGCCACTAGTCGGGTCACCCAGGTTCTGAACCGGCACACACCCACGTACGTAATTGATGCCCTATAGATAAGGAGAGACCGATGAGGGTGGCTGTCCTGGGTTCCGGCGCGGATGCGCTTGCTGTGGCTGCTGA
>VXNG01000161.1 GCA_009840695.1 Acidimicrobiaceae bacterium | reverse complement strand
CGTAGGTCTGCAGGTACTTGAAGCCGCCCCAGATGAGGTTGGAGGACTCCTGGCTGACGCCTGAACCGAAGTCCTCGGAGTCGATGAGCGCCACCCGCAGCCCGTGGCTGGCCAGGGCCAGCGCCGATATGGCGCCGTTGATGCCTCCGCCCACGATGAGGGCATCGTGTTCCTGGGTGGTTAGCCGCTCCAAGCTCTGGTCTCGCGCCGCGGTGGCGTGGAGTGAGCCGCCTTGACCGGGTCCGGGCGCAGCCTCGGTGGTCGGCTCCGTTCCCATCGAGCCCCTAGGCCGCTGGATCCAGCAGAGCAGCCCGCACCGTCTGGGCTTGGCGTCCTTGCGGTGCTTCCACCGTGACGGTCGATCCGGTCTCGGCCGATCGTTGCGCGGCCAGCGAAGCAGCCAGAATGTCACGCCCCTCGGCCGGGGTGAGGATCGGGTCGCTACCGGTTGCGATCACGTTCAGGAGGCTACGGGTGGCTCCGATGAAGGAGTGTTGCCACCCTGTCTCGCACTTGTAGGTCTGCACCTGGCCGTCCGCATAGCTGACGACCGGCGCCGGCTCGCCGATCTGGCCGTGGCCGCGATTGATCCAGACCACTCCCCTGGTGCCGGTGATCTCCATCCTGTCGTCCTGCGCGTAGTGCTCGGTGCTCTGGATGAGCAGTTCCTGCGAGTACACGACCTCAAGGCTCGCCACCGCGCCGGACTCGTAACGCATCGAGACCAGCGACGGAGAATCGATCTTGAAGCCCAGGATGTCGGTGGACCCGATCCAGGCATGCACCTCCGCCGGCTGCCCCAGCACGATCCAGGCCAGCGAGAACTTGTGGTGGCCGTCGTCGAACACCAGCGGCCCACCACCGCATTCGTCCGGCGTGTGGCGCCACAGCAAAGCCGAGAAGGGGATGTCCCAGGCGCTCGGGCTGTAGCCGGCGTTGCTCTTGAGCCGGACCGACAGGGGCTCGCCGATCAGGCCCCGCTCGATGAGTTCCAGCGCCTTCAGGACCGGCGGGTAGAACAGGAAGTTCTCGTAGAGGCGCACCACCCGGGACGTGTCGGAGGCCGCAGTGACCAGCCGGTCTGCGTCGGCCAGACTCAGCGACATGGGCTTCTGCAACGACACGTGCAGGTCGCAGCCGATGGCGAACGCCGCGATCTCGTAGTGCAGGTGGTGGGGGACGATGATCTCGACTAGGTCCACCAGACCCGACTCGCACATCTGGCGGTAGTCCTCGAAGATGGCCGCATCGGGCAGCTGCCACTGCCTCGACTTGGCTGCCGTGTTCTCAGGATCGACGTCGCAGAGCGCCGCGATCCTGGCATCGTCGCGGCCGCGGTAGCCGAGCACGTGCAGATCCGAGATCCGCCCGCACCCGATGATTCCTATCCGCAGCACGGCCACTGCACTCTGCCGCGGGCGGCTAGCCCGCGGGCGCGTCGTCCATGGCTCGGGGCGCGTCGGGGTCGGTGATCCACTCCGTCCAGGACCCGTCGTAGACGGCTACGTCGTTGTGACCGGCGATGGCGTAGGCCAGCGCGGTTCCGCAGGCCCCGACCCCGCCGCGGCAGTAGGCGATGGTGGGTTCGGGGGCGCTGGCGCCGGCTGCGGCCAGGCGCCGGCGGGCCTCCTCGGGCTCGGCCCAGGTGCCGTCGGCTCCGGTGAACTCGATGCCGGGCGCGGTGATGCTCCCGGGGATGGCACCGCCGTCGGCCTCGCGGGCCCCGGCCATGCGCCCGTCCACCAGGCGGGTCGGGGTGCCCACGGCCGCCCGCATCTGCTGGTGGGTGGTGTAGAGGCTCGGGTCGTAGCGGGGCGTGAACTGCGCCCGCGGGTAGTGGGGCACCGTGTCGTCGGTGGGGCGTCCCTCGGCCTGCCACTTGTTGATCCCGCCGTCGAGCACGGCTACGCCGGTGTGTCCGTACACCCGCAGCGCCCACCACACCCGGGCTGCCACCGTCACGTGCTGGTCGTCGTAGGTCACCACAAAGGTGTCGTCGCCGATGCCGCGGGAGGCCATGGCGTCGGCGAAGCGGTCGGGGCCGGCCAGCATCCAGAGGTCGGGCCGTTCAGGATCGGCCAGGTCGGTGTCCCAGCGGGCGTGCACCGCTCCCGGTATGTGGGCCTTGGCGTACTCGTCGTCGCCGTTGCGCATGTCGAAGGGCCGCAGGTACCAGCGGCAATCCACGACCCTCACGCCGGGGTCGTCCAGGTGATCGGCCAGCCACTGCGTCGACACCAGCGGTCCGTCGGGCATGTGGTCCAGCTTCCCAGATGCGAGCACCGCCGTCATCTCCGGTTGCCGTCGGGAGCGATCACTTCTTGACTACGGCCGGGCGGACCTGCTCGGCGAGCAGCCGCACGCCCTCGTCGCGGTCAGGCCCGAACGTGTACCAGGCCAGCGGCAGGTCGAGGCCCGCTTCGGCGAACGGCTCCAGGCCCTCGATCACGTCGTCGGGAGTGCCGGCCACCCCGAAGGTGTCCACGAGGCTGTCGCTGAGAACGACCGCCCCGGCCTGCTCACCGCCCTCGGCGACCGCGGCCCGGACCGCGGCCACCGCCTCGGGATCGGCGCCGGCCTCGTCGACCACCACGCCCTCCACCCGGGCCAGGTAGTAGGCCAGCACCTCCTTGACCGCGTTGCGGGCCTCGCGCCGGTCCGGGCCGACGCTGGTGAGCACGTTGGCGCTCA
>VXNG01000178.1 GCA_009840695.1 Acidimicrobiaceae bacterium | reverse complement strand
ACGCCGATATCGACGCTGGCCAGCAGCGCGATCACCACGACCGCGCTGGCGGTGATGGCGGTGAGCGTGCCGGTGCCTGCCACCGAGCGGCCCAGGGCCTCTATGCGGATCCGGCGGTGGTCCTCGAGGGCGGACACGGCCTGGGCGATCAGCCGGTCGATCAAGCCGGCGGCTGCGGCCCCGCCCCGCTCGGCGGCGGCCAGCGTGCCGACCAGCGTCTCAGCCGGGGACCCGGCGAAATGTGCCGACGCGGCGCTCAAGGGGTCGCCCCCCGAGGCGAGGGCCAGGTTGATGCTGGTCGCGGCCGGAGCGAAAGCGGGCGCCTCCACCCGCTCGGCGGCCTCAACCGCGGCGTCGTTGATGGGACGGCCCGCGGCGGCGTACAGGCGGATGCGCCGCAGCCACTCCAGCAGGGCAGCGTCGCGGCGGGCCCGATAGCCCGACAGGACCAGCCCGCGCAGTAGCAGCGATGCGGCCGCCGGCACCCACACCGACACGGCCAACGCGGCCAGAGCACCGGCCCCGAAGCCCGCCAGGATCGTCCCAACCACCACGATCACAACGGCCGCCAGCACAGTGGCCACCACCGAAGCGGCCCGCAGCCGGTGCGGCGGCCATCCCGCCGCCGCGAGTTCGACAGTGTTGGCCTGGCGGGGAGCGGCAGTCAGCACCAGCCGCACTGCTGCCCCTGCACCGGAGACTGCGGCGAGCCAGATCATCGCGAGCCTCTTGCATGTCGGGTCTTCGCAGCTCCCCACAGCGCGTCTGAGATCGTTAGCACGCCTGGCAGTCCGGTTTCGGGCCTTGAGCGCTGGGTCATTGCAGGCCCCCGTAGCGCGCTGCCGCCCGAGCTGGTAGCAGGACGCGGGCGCTGAAAGCCGCGATCACCACGGCCCCGGCCATCAACAGCGCGGCGCCCCGGCCACCGGCCAGCCAGGCGCCCACGTCGGTGGCGACTTGTCCCGCCCCGGCCACCAGTCCCGCTCCGAGCAGCACCACCAGGGCCAGTGTGGGCATGGCCACCGCGACACGGGCGTGGAACAGCCGGGCGGTCATTGCGGTCTGGGAGGCCTCAGCCTCGAGCACGGCGACGGTCTCGGCCCAGCGCCCGCCGCCCTCGGCCGAGATGGCGATCAGGTCGGCCAGCGATCCGGCGACAGCCGACGGCACCCGGGCCGCGAACCGCTCGGCGGCAATGTCGACGCCGACGCTCTTGCAGTCGGTCGCCATCGCCGCCGCGGCCTCACCGACACCACCGCTCACCAGCGGGGCGGCCCTGGCCACGGCGTCGGCGGCGGTCACCGCCACCGCGGCCTGGTTGGCCAGCACGCTCGCGAATCGAGCCACTCCCTCGGCGACGGCCACCCGCCGTCTCGACATCACCAGCACCTTCAGCGCGGAGGTGCACACCACCGCGCATATCGCCGCCGCGGCCGCGTGGCCGGCGGTGAGGCCCAGGACGGTCATGACGGAGCCGGCCGCGGCTGCAGCTGGCAACTCGGCGGGGATGCGGGCCCGCCGGCGCCGGCCCGTCCTGGCTCGCAGGGACCAGCGGGTCCCGCTGGCGGGCCACAACATGATGGCCAGCACGATCGCACCTCCCGCGACGATGGCCCACCCCGAAGCATTCACTGCGGTGCCCCGTTGCGGTTCGCGGTGCTCGAGTCGCCCCCCACCAGTTGCAGGATGGGCCGGCGCGGTGCGGCCTCCGCCGCAGGGCCGTGAACGGCAGCGCCTGCGGATCGGTAGACATCGGCCATGCGGCCCACGGGCTGGTCTACCGGCGTGGCCCAACGCTCGTTGGGCGGAAGGCGCCACAGGCAACGCGTCTGGATTGTGCCGTCGGCGCCGGTTCCAGTGATCTGGGTCACGTCTGCGATCACCCGCTCACCGGCATTGTTGCGGCCCATCCACACCAGCAGGTGCACCGCGATGGCTATCGACCGGCGGGCCAGGCCCTCGTCGGCTCCCTCCGAGGTGGCGTAGGCGGTGAGCTTCTCCATCACCCCATCACCGGGCGGGGAGTGCAGGGTGACGATGCATCCGTCGAGACCCGACGACATGGCGTCGAGCAAGGCCATGGTGCCCTCGCCCCTCACCTCGCCCACCACCAGCTTGGAGCTGTTGGCCCGCTTGGCGTCGCGCACGTGGTCGGCCATGGAGTGCTTGCCCACGCCGTCGTTGTTGGCGTCTCTAGTGAGCCGCTCGTAGGCGTTGGGGTGGATGCCGTACTCGCGCAGCCGGAGTTCGGGGGTGTCCTCGATGGTGTCTATGCGCTCGGTGGGCGGCACCCTCGCCAGCAGCGCCTGGCACAGCGTTGTCTTGCCGCCCCCCATCGCGGCCGCGACCACGACATTGGCCCGCACGTCGCCGGCGATCGCCTCCACCAGCACCTCGGCCAACTGGTCGCTGCACAGGCCCAACTCTGCAAGAGTGCGCCGACCGCCCAGATTGCTCCTCAGCACCAGCGTCGGCGGAGAGCAGACGAACGCTTCGGCGTGGAGCCGCCACCGGTCGCCGATGCGGGTGTCGAGGCGCGGGTCCAACTCGTCGAATCGCTGGGGCCGCTCGCCGGAGTAGGCGGCCAGGAACCGGCACGCCCCGATCAGCTCGTCGTCGCTCAGGAACGGGGACGGACGGTTCTGCCGCTCGCCGTTGGAGAACTCGACCACCATCGACTCGCCGCCCCGGATCTG
>VXNG01000242.1 GCA_009840695.1 Acidimicrobiaceae bacterium | reverse complement strand
CGCGATCCACGAGGCTGAGCCGAACTGATCGAGCCGGCGGTCGCCTCACGTGCCCTTCAGGTTGTCCTCAGTTGCAGCCTTCTGTGTCAGCGGCGCAAAACCACCGTGAGATGGGGTATCCCACGAAGATGATGCCTATTGGCGATCCCCAAAGAGGCCAACCGAGTCAACCCGGAGAGTGAGTGCCCCGGCAGGAATCGAACCTGCACACACGGTTTAGAGACCGATGCTCTATGCACTGAGCTACGAGGGCCTCCGAGGAGTGTTCCCAGCTACGAAGCGACGACCGTTCCCCGATCCACCACTAACTGACCATCGATCTCAATCGAGCAACCTCTCATCGGGATGTCGAGGTGGTAAGCGGTCCATCGGTCCAGGAACGGGTTCGGCCCTGTGGAGATGAGGAAGTTGCCCGCGTACGACCGCGCGTCCATCCCCATCAGGCTCTCCTTGTCGTACATGGAGAGCGCAGACCAGTCGGCGGTCTCGAGCAGGCCCCAACCCATGTGTGAGGTGAGCCATGCATCGCTGTCACGGCTCGATTCAAGGAATTCACGGATGAGGACGCCGACATCGTTGCCTGCGACATCCGCGATTCGCCCTTCCTCGATCAACAGCGTGACGGGCGACCGGACGTATTCCTTGAACGGGAACACCACATCGCCTGGCGCGATCACGACGGTGCCGTTGACTCCGTCAGGTCGCGGCCAGCACATCACCATCTTGCTGGGCCAGTGGTCCCAGCGCCCTGGCTCATCGGCGAATCCGCACTGGAACCCGGGAGCGCTGTCCACTATCGCCGCCGTGAGGTCGGTGCCGACGTCGGATCTAATCCGCATGGACTCACCGTCCTCAAGGATGCGCATATGGGCGGCTGCGACCTTCTTGTCGTCCGGGTGCGGCATGTTGCTCTCTAGTACCTCGAGCGGCTCGCACACGAACAGGACGCGAGTGTGCGCGTCCAAGATCTCGCTCAGCACAGGGGTGTGGATAATGCCCTCGCGAGTCAGGTCGACAACGAGATCAGCCGACCGCAGGAAGTCCACGTACCTGCGCTCGTCTTCCAACGCGCGAAGTCCAAAGGCCGAACCCGTTCGTGTGGAGGGGAAAGGAACGGGCGATCCGGCTGGGAGAGTCAGTACAGCCACGGACGCACCGAGCATGGAGCCCCCGGCAAAGGCAGCCTCGACATAGTCGGACCGGCTCTCCGGCTCGCAAACGATGACCACCATCTCGGCCGGTGCTACTCGGCAGAGTTCGAGTTCCCTGAGAAAGAGAGCGGTTGCGCGCGAGATTGCGTTCACTTCCGGTCCTCCTTCGATCCAGAGTACTTGCCAGCGGATCCCATGGCGAGCGCCGAGGCGGCCTCGTCGAAGACCGAGATAGGCGCCTCGAAATACCCGGCGCCGATCTGACCCCCGTCGCGATGGGCGATCCCGGTGTGAATCACCGGCGTAACCCGTTGTTCGGCGATGGACCGAACATCGAATCCCGTCGGTGTCCCTCGTCCGGTGAACGGAATGACGAAGTCGGAATGCTCAGCGAACGCGATCGAGTACAGCCTCTCCTGCCGTTCGAGCATCGCGTCAGCGCCACCGAGATAGGAGGCGAGTGCGAAGGCGGCGGGCGCGGCGCAACCGCCCAATCCCACAGTCTCGTTGATCATGCTCTCTCCGCCCAGATGCGCTCCGTCATCGGGTCCGAAGCCATCGAAGTACTTCCCTTGAACTGGCGGGAGCGCGCTCGTGAACCATCGTTCACCGAGGCCGCTGACCCGGACGCCGAACTCTGTGCTGCTCTGAGCCATCGCGGTTACGAGCCCCGAGCCGTGAACGCCGTGGGCTGCATCAGCTGAGGCCTTCGAGCGGACTCCTCCAGCCTGACGCACCACCCGGGCCAGTGCGGGGCCGATGACGTCACGGATTCCGGTCAGAGTGTCCCGGACGAACTGGTTGAAGACGCCGTAGGTAAGTCGTTCGCGGTAGGGCCCTTCGTAGAGCAGCGCATGACCCGTCGTCCCGTGCACGGCGTTCTCGACGACCAGGACCGGCATCGACGCCGTGCAGACACCCGCCATCGATCCGACTGTTCCGTGATGGTGAGAGGATTCGACGGTGATTTCACCTGCTTCGATCGCCTCCCGCGCCTCTGCGGGCGTACCGGCGAGGCCCTCGAACAGCGCACCGCCGACGATCGCCTGTTGTTGCCCGGCTGCGAGGCTCAGGAATGACGCAGGAGGACCGGACGTGAGGATCATCGATGAGGTCATCCCCGGGATAGCGTCTCCAGCCCGACGGACGTCTACCCAGACGGGGTCTGCTTCGAGGAGCCGTTCGTAAGCCCGATCCGGCGACGCCATCACTTCCGCTCAACCCCCGTGGCGAGGTGCGGCTTCCTTCGAGTCACGCTTCACTCCGCTCGTCGCGCGGGTCGCTATATGAGAATGCCCGCTCGATCTCGTTCCGTGAAGCGCCGTTCCCGACCAGCACGGCCAACAGGATCCGCGCCTTCAAAGCCCCGATCATTCCCGCGAAGATGATTCCTTCGGCCAGCAAATGGCGCTCAGAGCCCACGAATCCGTAAGTGGAGTGGAGCATCTGACCGCTTCGTACCCGCGCGGCGACTAGCACGGGAATGTCGCGGGCGACTTCGATGAGTGCCTGCGCCGCTTCGGGCGTGACGTGCCCGCCGCCGAAGCCGTCGACGACCAGTCCTTCGAACCCGAGCTGCGGGACGCAACGAATCAGCCGTCCGTCGCTGCCGAGAGCCATCGTGAGCAGCGCCACGTCGCCGGGGACGACATCGACGCCCACATCGGCGGTCGGGTGGTTTGCCGGCAACGACGTGATCTCCACCCGGTCCTCGGCTGTCCACCCGACCGGCCCAAGATTGGGCGATCTGAACGCCGCCGGATTCGTCGTGTGCGTCTTCTGGACGTCGACCGCATCGTGGATCTCGTCGTTGATCACGACCACAACGCCCATCGAGCTGGTGAGGCCGCTGGCTGCGACCCTCACGGCTCCGAGCACATTGGCAGGTCCGTCTGCTCCGGCCTGAGTACTGTCTCGCATCGCGCCGGTGAAGACGATCGGAACTCCCCTTGGAGCGAGAAGGCTGACTCCAAACGCCACCTCCTCAAGGGTGTCTGTTCCCTGGCTCACGATGATGCCTTTGCTGCCGGCTGCTATCAGCGCCCGCGCCCTGTGTGCAAGTTCCACGACATCGGTCAGATCCAAGTGCGGCCCAGGTCGAGGTCGAATTCCATCGACCACCCGTAGACCGGGGAATGCCTGAAGTCCAGGGATCGCCTGGAGGATCGCGCGGCCGTCCAGTGACGGTGCCAGCCCGCCCGATGTCGACGGCATGGCCGCGATCGTTCCTCCCAGAGAGATGAAGTCGAGGCGGGCCGGGCTGCCGGTGACTCTCATCGATCAGTCATCGCTATGGCGCTCTAGCCGTCGGAGTGGATGGGTCGGTAAGCGGTGGTCCGTCGAACCGGTCGACCGTCGTGAACTGGGCTGATGGACGGCGGCGCAGCCGGCGGACGGGGTGAGCCGGCACACCGAGGGCGACTAGGGAAGCGATCGCGAAGGCCTGTGGCAGGGCCAGGAGGCGGCGGGCGGCCGTTTCCTGGCGACACAGGTACGTCGTCATCACACCTCCCAGGCCGACGTCTCGGGCGGCGAGAAGGATGTTGTGAACGAATGGGTAAATCGATCCACCGCCGACGATGCTGTGGCGGGGAAGTTCGGCGTCGGTCACGGCGAGCGCCCGCATGTCGACGACGACGAGCATGACCGGCAGTTCGGCCAGGGCATCGACGAAGGGATCCGGGCGCTCTGTAGCGCGGGCGGCGGCAAGATCGAACGGAGGCTTCTGCCACACCCCGGCGTCGTCCGGACTGAACGGGACGAGGCCGTGATCGAGATAGGCGACGTACTCCCGCCAGCCAAGCATGGCGAGATCACGGAGCTGGCGTCGAAGGACCGGATCCTTGATTACGATCACACGCCAGCCTTGGCGATTCCCTCCACTGGGTGCGAAACGGGCGGTGTCCAGGATGCGCTCGAGGAGTTCGTCCGGCACCGGGTCTCCGGCAAAATCGCGACAAGCCGCCGTGGTTTCGAGAACATCTCGCAGTTCCATCGGCCAGACACTATTAGCGATGGGAGGACGGAGTCGAAGAGCGCCGCGGAGACCGATCTCAGGCGAGTGCAGCCCGAAGCGCAGCTGCGAGTTGGTCCAGCGCGAGCTGTCCCTTGTCGATTCGATCAGCGAGGAGAACCAAGAAGTGGATCGTTCCGTCGTATCGACTCACTGTGGCATCAACGCCGGCTTCTTTGAGTCGCGCCCCGTACTCTTCACCTTCGTCGCGGAGAACGTCGTTCTCAGCGACGATGATCGTCGCCGGTGGCAGACGGGAGAAGTGGCGGGCTTGGAGGGGAGCAGCCCGCGGATCCGAGGCGTCTGCAGGATCGTCGAGGTAGTGATTCCAGAACCACTTCATGAGATGAGTGGTTGGCCGGTAGCTGTTGCCGCACTCGAGGTACGAAGCCGTACTGAAGTCTCGATCCATGACCGGGCAGACCAGCAGTTGATGACGGATGGCGGGCCCACCTCGGTCCCGCGCCATCAGGCATACCGCCGCGGCGAGCGTGCCGCCGACGCTGTCGCCTCCGACGGCAAGCCTGTGACCCTCCACGCCGACCGAATCTCCGTGCTCGGAGAGCCACTCCACCGCGGAGTAGCAGTCCTCGGGAGCAGCTGGGAACTTCGCCTCGGGGGCGAGTCGGTACTCGACCGACACGACCCTGCATCCGGCTCGTTGCGCGATCCGGCGACAGGTCCCATCGTCCATGTCGATGTTGCCGAGCACCCATCCTCCACCGTGGAACCAGACGAGCGCGGGGCCAGCATCCTCTTCGACTGGCTGGTACAGGCGAATAGGCAGATCGCCGGCTGGTCCCGGGATCGTCATATCATCAACGGTGAACATCTCGGGGCCGGGCTCGAGCACGAGCATCTCGTTGGCGCGCGCTTCCCCCGGCGACAGCTCGTGCAGCGGCGTTGTCTCCATCTTCGCCATGTAGTCGAGGATGGCTTGAGATTGACTGTCGAGGGTCACGCGTGGGGCTCCTCCGCGGCAGCGTTGGTGCCTGCGATCCTGCCGAAGGCGATGCATTCGGCGAGATTGCCGCCCCCCTGGTACAAGAACCCGTAGATCGAGCCGAGCTCGCCTGCGCTGTAGAGTCGTGGGATCGGTTGGCCGTCGGTTCCGAGAACGCGTGCCCGCTGGTCGCGTCTTGGACCGCCGAGGGTGTTGCCGCTCCCGGGCCATTGGATGATCTCGTAGAAGGGCGGCGAGTCGATGGGTGTGAGGGTGGCCGGATCTCGCCCCTGCTCCTTATCGTGGCCTTCCGCGCAATAGCGGTTCCAATCGCTGATCGTCTGCTCCAGCGCCGCCGGCTCCACGCCGATGAGCCGAGCGAGCCCTCCGATCGTGTCAGCCGTTCGGATCCAACCCTTGTCGATCTCTACTCGGTTGTCTGCGCTCCATTCGTACAGCTTGATCGGGCCGAATGGGCCGGACGGATTGGCGATCGGGCCCTCAAGACGAGTCCGCTCGTCGAAGATCATGTGGGCAGGGATGCGGGGAAACTCGCCTCGGTCGGTGTCGAAGTAGCTCAGGTCCCAATAGAACGAGTACGGCTTGTATATCTCCTGGGCGAAGCGCCGCCCATGACGGTCCACGATCACGACGCCATAGCTCGGCGGGTAGCTGGGAAGCGGCGTGCCGTCCCGGAACTCCTCGGCGAGAAACGCCGAGCGCAGCCACGGAGTGATCCAGAACGAGTGCCGCTCGCCCGTCCACGACGCGACGGCCATCCCGGAGATGTTGTTCATGTGCCACAGGTCGGCGCCGACCGCCTGAGCCATCCGAACCCCGTCGCCGGTGTTTGCCGGGTTGCCATAGAACCGGCTGGGCCAGATACGTAGGTATGTCGCCTTCATCGAGTCGCTGAACTCGAACCCTCCTGTGGTCAAGACGACGCCACGGCGGGCGAGAATCTCGATCTCGGCGCCGTCGCTCTCGGCTACGGCTCCGGTGATCGCCCGGGAGGATCCGTCTTGCAGGAGGCGGACCGCCGGCGACTTGTAAAGGATCTCGGCGCCGCGTGACCGGACGTTGGCGTCGAGATGCTGAAACAGGCCGTAGCCGCCGCCCTTGTTCTGGATGCGGCGCGTCGAGTCCGCACCTGCCAGCTCCGGGTACTGTCCACCCCCAAGGCCGAGAGGGCCGTCTTCCGGCGCGGCGAAGTACTCGACATCGCCCTCCAATGACACCAGCCACTCTTCGTTCTCTGAGATCTTCGAGGCCCAGACCCGAAGCATTTCATCGGGCACATCGTTGACGCCGTATGTCTCGGTCAGAGCCCTCTGGTACGTGAATGCGGCTTCCGGATCGGTGGGCGTCAAGACGATTCCCGACGCAAACCGGCTGTTGGGCGTGTGACGGATCTCGACGATCTCTCCGTCGTCATCGACTATGTCTTCGGGCATCTTCTCGAGCACGACGACTCGTGCTCCCGCGTCCATGGCGGCAATGGCGGCTGAGGCGCCGGCAGTGCCGTAGCCGACGATCAGGACATCGGTGTCGATCACGTCGCGACCTCCCGGGCAACTGTGATGGAAATCCTCGAACGGAGGGCCCCTTCGAGGATGCGGAATGCATCGACCGGGCGGAGGATGCTCATCGGACGGCCCGGCCCGCGACATGGCCTTCCCGTACAGCCTCGATGGCGCGGCGAGGTGCGAGGCAGTCCCCCACCATCAAGACGTCGGCGGACTCACCGGACGCGGTCAGCTCGTCGGCAAGAGCGCGGCGCGGCGAGTTGGGTACAACCGCGACTATCACATCGACGTTCGGGACCTCGAGCCCACTGCCTAGGTGTACCGTCGATCCCGTAACGGACACGAACCAGTGCGACGGGTGCCGGTGCACGCCGAGGGCGTCCAGCCGCTCGATTGCCGGCGTTCTGCTCACCGATGTGATCTCCCACGCCACGACGTCAGCTTGGGTGACGAGGTGAACCTCCGTGCCACCGGCCGCGAGGTACTCAGCTGTGCTCGCAGCCTTGTGGTGTCCGTCCTCGTCGAGAAGAACCACGACACCGGCGCCGTCGGCTCGCCCGTGAAGTACGTCGTCGGCGCTCAAGACTGTTATGGGCGAGTCATCGAGGCCCGGCAGCGAGGGCAGCGCCGGTACCGATCCGGTGGCGAGGATCACCGCGTCAGGCTCCTCGGCCTGAATGCGGCCAACGTCGGCTTCGACGCCGAGGTTGACTCGCACACTCAGGGCGCTCAACTGCCGGGTCAGCCAACCTACGAACTTGGCGAAGTCCTGACGGTTCGGTGCCCGTGCCAGCGTGTTGAGCTGGCCACCGAGGGACTCGGACTGCTCGAACAGGGTCACCGTGTGGCCTCGTAGTGCGGCCACCCGGGCGGCTTCCATGCCGGCTGGACCGCCACCGACGACCACAACGGACCTCTTGTGCCGTGCCGGGCCGATCGATCCCAGCTCGCTCTCTCTGCCCGCTTCGGGGTTGGTCAGGCAGCCGATCGTCTGTGACGCGTTGACCCGGCCGATGCAGCCTTGATTGCACCCGATGCACGTCCGGATGTCGCGGGCGCGGCCCTCGGACAGCATCTTGGCGATGTGAGGTTCGGCGAGGTGGGCCCGGACCATGCATACGAGATCCGCCTTACCCGAGGCAATGACGTCCTCGGCGACCTCGGGTTCGATGATCCGACAGACCGCGAACACCGGAAGGCGGGTCAATGCCTGCTTGATCTCCGCGGCCAAGTGGGCGAACGGAGCCTGTGGAAAGCTCATGTCGGCGATCTGGCGAGCGTGGGCGAACGGCACGGTGGTGCTGTGGGAGACGCTGATGTAGTCGATTTGACCGGTGTCCTCGAGCCACCGGGCGACCTTGGTTGTGTCGGCGGTCGTCAGGCCCCCCGGTGTCAGCTCGTCGGCACTGATCCGCACACCCAAGGCGGGGTCGGGGCCAATCTCGGTGCGCACGGCGTCGACGACCTCATGTGCGATGCGGGCCCGGTTGCGAAGGTCGCCGCCGTAGTCGTCCTCTCTGAAGTTCGTGAGCGGCGACAGGAACTGCTGGAGCAGATAGCCGTGACCGGCGTGTATCTCGACGCCGTCGAACCCGGCGTCGATCATGTTCCTGGCACAGCGCGCGTACCATTCACACAGCTCGCCTATCTCCGCAAGGGTCATGGCATGGGTCTGGACCGACGTGTGACCCCCGAACACGCCCGGCGCCGAGACCTGCGACGCCGACCACAGCGCCAGCCTGGTCTCCATCGGGTTGGCCACCCGACCGAGGTGGAGCAGCTGCGCGAACGTCTTCGCCCCGTGGCTGTGGATCTCGTCGACGAGCGCCCGGTAGTCCGGGAGCGCGTCACGGTCCCAGCCGATCAGGTTGAATCTCGCCGGCCGTGTCGTGGGGTGGCACCGTACGCCTTCCAGCACGATGAGACCGATGCCGCCCTTGGCTCTCTCGGCATGGTAGGCAATCATTCGGTCTGTCGGGCGATGGGCTTCGCCGAGATTCGTCTGGTGCGCGCTGGTGAGAATGCGGTTCCGGATCTCGACGTTGCCGATCGTTATCGGAGACAAGAGGCTGGGGTATTCGCTCATGGTCGTCCTGGCTTCATACACCGAGGTACCGGTGGGTGATCTCGGTGTTCCCCACCAACTCGTCGGGTGGGCCTCTGTGGACAATCTGCCCCTTGCTCATCACGTTGATGTAGTCGGCGAGCCGTAGTGCGAGCGGGAGGTTCTGCTCGACGAGAAGGATGGCCAGACCGCTGTCCTTGAGCTCGACGATGACGTCTGCGAGCTCCCTGACGAGCAGTGGGGCGAGGCCCTCGGAAGGCTCGTCCATCAACAGGAGCGATGGATTCCCGACGAGGGCGCGCGCCCCGGCAAGCATCTGCTGTTCACCCCCGCTGAGCTGGCTCCCCCGATGGCTCAGCCGCTGTCGCATCCTGGGAAAGCGGTCGAGGACACGATCTTGATCCCAAGTACCCCCGGCCCTGCTCTGCCGGGCCACTGCAAGGTTCTCGAGCACGGTGAGTGACGAGAAGATCCGCCGCCCCTGGGGGACCAGTCCGACGCCGAGCCGGGAGATCACGTGTGGCGGCTCGTCGCTGATCTTGTGACCCCTGAGCCAGATCGACCCGGCTCTCGGCGGAGAGAACCCGATGATCGACCTGATGAGCGTCGTCTTGCCGACACCATTGCGCCCGAGCACAGCGACGATCGAGCCCTCGCCGACCTCCAGCGATACACCTTGGAGCACTTGGCTGTCGCCGTAGTTCGTGTGAATGTCACGTACCTCAAGCATCTCCGATCAGCCCTCCTCGAGATGAGAGTCGGTGCCGAGATAAACCTGGAGCACTTCGTCGTTCTGCCTCACTTCATCGGGACTCCCCTCGGCAAGGATGGCGCCGGCATGCAGGACGGTCACCCGGCAGGCGAGATCGAACGCCACGTCCATGTCGTGCTCGATCAGCACCACGCTGATGTCGCTCGGCAGGTCGCGGACGAGGTCGGTGACTGCCTGGGTCTCCGCCGGTGACAGCCCGGCGGTGGGCTCGTCGAGCAGCAGGAGCCGGGGATCCGTGGTGAGCGCCAGAAGCAGCTCCACCTGGCGCTGCTCGCCGTACCCGAGCTGGTGGACAGGCGTGTCAGCCCGGTCGTCGAGACTCCACGTCGCGAGCATCTCGTGGGCTCGGTCGTACAGCTCGGCGTGCGCCCTCATCGGCCTTCGCATCGACAGGCCCAGCCGGTGTCTCGTCTGCAGGCCGAGGACGAGGTTGTCAATCGTCGACAGCTCGCTGAACAGCTCGGTTATCTGGAAGGTGCGGCCCAGACCTCGACGGGCTCGGCGCTGCGGGGCTTCGTTGGTGACGTCGTCGCCGAAGAGCACGATTCGCCCCGTGGTCGGCGTGATGAAGCCGCTGATCAACCCGAACAGGGTGGTTTTCCCCGCGCCGTTGGGCCCGATGATCGCCCGGCGTTCGCCCGGTTCGACGCATAGATCGATTCCGCTGAAGACGACCAGGGCGCCGAAGCTCTTCGACACGCCGTCGAGGACGAGCTCGCTCATGCCCGTCTCGCCCGCACTTTCGAGAACGTGCCTCCGAGAGCGCGATGCAGACCATCCGGAGCCGACAGGGCAATGATCACGAAGATCAGGCCGAGTACGAACTCCCAGCGCTCCGTGTACTCGCTGAGTGTGCTCTCCAGGACCACCAAACCTGCGGCGCCGAACGCGGGGCCGACCAGAGTGCCGGGACTCCCGATGATCACCATCAAGAAGAGCTCGGCAGAGAGGACCAGTCCGATCGCCGAGTCGGGGTTGATGAAGGTCTGCTTGTAGGCGAACAGCCCGCCGGCCAATGCAGCGAAGGTTCCGGCGATGACGAACGCCAACAGCTTCTGGCGCCCCACGTCGTGGCCTAGCGCCTTCATGCGTTCCTCGCTGTCCCTGATGCCCATCAAGGCCAAGCCGAACGGCGACTTCACTATGCGCCACATCAGAAAGGAAGCAACCGCGAAGATGGACAGGACGAGGTAGTAGAACGTGTCCGTCTCCCCAAGCGACCAAGGAAGCCCCCACGGAGGCCGGCTGATCCCCGGCAGGCCGTCGTCTCCGCCGGTCACCGAGTTCCAGCCGAACGCGATCGCCCAGAGCACCTGGCCGAGGGCCAACGTCGTCATGAGGAAGGCACCCCCCCGCGTCCGCAGTGCCAGGATTCCCACCAGCGCCGAGACGACGCATCCCGCGAGGACGCCGAGCAGCAACACGATCCACAGGTTGCTGAAGTACCGGACCGTGACGAGTCCCACGGTGTACGCGCCGACACCGAAGAACCCTGCGTGGCCCAGCGACGGGAACCCGGTGTACCCCATGAGGATGTCGAGGCTCATCGCCGCGAGTGCAAAGATCAGAACCTGGGTGGCGACGTTGGTGTAGAAGCTGTCGAGCCCGAGCGGGGTGAGCACTGCGAGGACGGCCAGAACCCACAAGGCCTGGGCTCCTGGTAGCGACGGGAGTCGCTTCATGCTCGCCCGAACAGACCGGCCGGCCGCAACACGAGAATCACGGCCATCGGGAGGAACACCGTCACGTTGGCGAGCTCCGGGAACCACACCTTGCCGAACGTGTCCGCCATCCCAATCGCCAGGCTCCCGACGATCGCGCCCGTCAGGCTTCCCGTGCCGCCCACGATCACGACGACGAACGCAAGGATGAGGACCTCGAGGTCGACGCCCTGGAAGACGCCGAAGAACGGCCCGGCCATCACCCCGGCGAGCGCGCCGAGGCCGGCGCCCAAGGCGAACACCATCGTGAACAGCCTGGGGACGTTGGTGCCGATCCCCGACGCCATCTCCTGGTCGTCAACGGCGGCTCGCAAGATCGCGCCGAGCTTGGTGTGATCCTGTAGGAGCCACGAACCGAGGGCGATCACCACACCCACGCCGATGACGAGCAGCCGGTACTTGGGATACGACGCGACTCCGAGGTCAACCGCACCATCGAACAAGGACGGTTTGGGCAACACCCTGATCCGTCCCCGTCCGATCCAGAGCGCGATGTCGGCCGCGATCAGGACGAGACCGAAAGTCAACAAGACTTGGGCCGAAGGGTTGTCCTGCACCCTCGATATGAGGAACAGTTGCACCACCGCACCCATCGCCGCCACGGCGACTACGGCAAGGACCGCGCCGACGAGGAAGTTGCCGGAGCGGTTCATGATCGCCAGCCCGGTGAATGCGCCGACAAGATAGAACGAGCCGTGGGCCAGGTTGAGCACGCCCATCAAGCCATAGATGAGCGAGAGGCCCGACGCGAGCAGGAAGAGCACGGCCGCGAGGGTGAGCCCGTTGAGGGTCTGTTGCGTCCAGTACTCCACCCGTCACCCTCAGTTGAGTCTCACAGACGATCTAGACTCCGAGGTCCGGGCCCGGTTGTCGACTTCGACTAACTGGGTGGTGAGATGAACCCGCCGTAGAACTGGTCGACGTCCGGGATGCTGTCCTTGACGATGTTGCGGACGTCACCGTCGACGGACTCGACCTCGGCGATCCAAACCGTGTGGACGCCCTGGCCGTGCTCGTCCATTTCGAACGGTCCGGCAGGACTGTCGAAGCTGACGTTGTACATGGCGTCGGCGAAAGCGTCCGGCGACACATCTCCGTCGGCGCCCTCGATCGCCTCGCCGATCGCCTTGGCACCCATGTAGCCGAAAGCCGTCCAGACATTCGGGCTGTTACCGGTGGCCTCCGTGAACGACTCGACCCACTCCTGGTTCGCCGGGTAGTCGTTATAGAGCATGTACCAGTAGTAGGTCGTGATTCCGAGCGCATTCTCGCCTTGCTCCTCCAGGTCAAGCAGGTCGGGCGAGAGGGTGTGGAAGCCCATCACGTCTATGGCGTCGAACAGGCCCAACTCACGGCCCTCGTTGACGAAACCGATCGCGGCCGGCGCCCAGAGCGCCGCGTTTACGGCATCGGCTTCGTCGGCCTGATCGAGCATCTGGGTGATGTACGGTGCCGTGTCGGCGGCGCCGAGAGGAATCAGCACGGTGTCGACGATGGTGCCTCCCTTCGCCTCGAAGGCCTCCTTGAAGCCAGCGGCGATCTCCTGGCCCGGCTCGTAGTCGAGCGCGCTGACGATCATGCTGCGATAGCCCATTTCGTCATACGCATACTCGGCCATGGCGAAGTGCTGCTGCGGGTTTGTCGGCGCGACCATGAAGGAATAGGGACCTCGCTCGCTCAGATTGTCCGGCGCCCAGCCGGCGCCGACGTGCAGCACCCATGGCACTCCCTGGTCCTGGATGTAGTCCCGAACCGCGAGACCCTCGGGAGTGTCGAGCGGTCCGAGGATGATGTCGACGTTGTCCCGCTCGACCAGCTTCTGTGCCTTAGTGAGCGCCAGCACCGGATCGGCTGCTGTGTCCTCGATGACCAGCTCGATCGGCCTACCTGCTATCTCGCCGCCGACCTCGGTGTTGAAGTAGTACTCGATGCCCGCATTGCCATCCAGGCCAAGCGTCGCGAGGAAGCTCGTGGTGGGGTTGAGAACCCCGATCTTTATCGGACCCGAACTACTCGCGTCATCGTCATCTCCACATGCCGCCGCCACCAGAGCAAACACTGCAAAGAGCGCCAGCCAGATGCTCCACTTCGCCTTCATCGGACCCCCCCCCCTTGTTGGTTTCGGCCACCCGTTGCCCAGCCAGCGAGAACTATAGCCCGTGGCGGAGAATGGGCTCAAGAGGACCATGATCGAACTCTCGATCGCCATCTCTTCTCCCCAGCCTCCAACCCAACCGATGGGTTACTATGCGCGTCCGAATGAGTATCAGATGAGCATCTCGGACAAGCACCCCCCGCTGGATGACTACCTCGCCCGGAACGACACGCTGGCGGCTCTCGCGCTGATCGAGCGTGGTCAGGTGTACGACCTCGACTGCGGCCGATACCCCGGGATGCCCGTCTACGAAGGTCACCCGCCGTTCCAGGTCGTCAACTACCGCACATCCAGGGGGATCGAGAAGCAATGCGACCACCAGTGGTGGCTCGATCCCAAGGGAACGGGGAACAACAAGGTCAGCTTCGGTTGGAACAGCGAGATGGTGTTGGCGAGCATGCACTCGGGCACCCACATCGATGCGCTGAGCCACGTGACGAAGGGTCCCAACGACGAGTGGTTCAACGGAGCCAACGCCGAGGAAGACCTGGGTGACTTCGGACCGCTCAAGTACGACGCCGCTGAGATCCCGCCGATCGTTCTCCGGGGCGTGCTCCTCGACGTCCCCGGGGCCAAGGACATCAGAGCCCTGCCGTCGCACTACCCGATCACACCCGGTGATCTCGAGGCAACGCTCGAGGCCCAGAACACGACGATCGCCCCGGGAATGGCCGTGCTGGTCAGAACCGGCTATCTCTCGGCGTGGCCCGACGCTGAGAAGGAGAACTACTTCCAGGCGGGCATCAACCTCGAGTCGGCGGAGTTTCTGGCCGATGCCGGGGCGGTCCTCATCGCCGGTGACACCGAGGGCCTGGAGAACCAGCCGTCAACGACGCCCAACAATCCTTTCCCCGTCCATATCGAGTTGCTCGTCGACCGCGGCGTCTACATCGTGGAGATGGTCTACATGGAGGACCTCGCACGCGATCAGCAATACGAGTTCTGCTTCATCTGTCTCCCGCTGAAGATCAAGGGCGCAACCGGGAGCCTCGTGCGTCCGATCGCGGTGGCGTGATACCCGAGTTCGATCTTCACGACCAGGTGGCCATCGTCACCGGTGGCGGACGGTCTCTGGGCCGGGCGATAAGCGGCGCCCTGGGCGAGGCCGGAGCCACTGTGGTTGTGGCCGACGTTCGGGAGGATGCCGCGAAGGCCGTAGCCGCCGAGATCACCGGCGCTGGGGGAGCGGCGGTCGCGATGAGTTGCGATGTCTCACGCGAGCCGGGCGTGCGGCGCCTGGTCGGCGAAACTGTCGGCGAACTCGGTCGGCTCGACATCATGGTGGCGAACGCCGGCGTATTCCAGACCTGGATGCCTCCCGAGGATAACTCGGTCGAAGAGTGGAATCGAGTGCTCGCAACCAACCTGACCGGCGTGATGCTGAGCTGCCTCGAGGCCGGCAGGCACATGAAGGAGCACGACGGCGGCAGCATCATCGCCACCTCGTCGATAGTCGGCCATGCCGGCCTCAGCGGGAACTTCTCCTACAACGTCTCCAAGCACGGCGTCATCGGAATTGTCCGCAGCCTTGCCGTCGAGTGGGCTGAGTACCGCGTCAGGGTGAATGCGGTCTGTCCCGGATTCATCACCCGTGACGTGGAGCCGCTTCGGGAAGATCCCGAAGTCATCGAGATGATCGAATCGCGAACACCGCTCGGACACTTCGGCGAACCACGCGATATCGCTCTCGGAGCGCTGTACCTCGCGTCGCCCGCGGCCAAGTACGTCACCGGCATCTCCCTACCCATCGACGGAGGATGGCTCGCAGCGTGAACTTCCAGATGTACATGGATATCGCCCTGCAACGGATCAAGGCGATCGAGGACGAGCGTGGCCGCGGCCCGTTCTATCGTCTGGACGAGGCGATGGCGGATATGAAGCGCGACGTGCCAGGGATCTGGCCCTTCTACGCGGCCAAGATGATCGAGTACCGAGAGTGGGGTCGGGTGTTCTTCTCGTCGGCCGGTACCCCGATCGTGTCGCTAAGTGACAAGGGACGCGACGCAGCGTCCGACCACGACACTAGAGACAGCGCTCAGGCCTCGTCCGTGGTCGTAGAGGGGTGAGCCTCGACGGCCGTGTTGCCATCGTCACGGGCGCCTCACGTGGGATCGGGTTGGCGGTCGCTCGGCGCTTGGCCGCCGACGGGGCCAACGTCGTCCTGGCTGACCTCGATGGTGCCAGTGCCGTAGCCGCAGCGTCAGATCTGGTAGACGGCCTCGGGCTCGAAGTGGACGTCACCAGGGAAGCCCACGTACAAGACATGATACGCCACACCCTGGACGAGTACGGCCGCCTCGACATCCTCGTGAACAACGCCGGGATCTACCCCGCCGCCGCATGGGACGACTTGACGCTCGAGGAGTGGCGCCGGGTCATGGCCGTGAATCTCGACGCCGTGTTCCTCACGTCCAAGGCGGCCTACGGGCCGATGCGGGACCGCGGCTACGGTCGCATCATCAACATCGCTTCGGACGTGATCCTCGCCGGCACGCCCCACCTGGCGCACTACGTCGCCTCCAAGGGAGGCGTGTTCGCGTTCACGAGAGCACTGGCCACCGAGCTTGGTCCCTACGGCATCACCGCCAACTCGGTCTCACCGGGCCTCACCGATACCGAAGGTGTTCGTGGGAGTTCTCACGCCGACACGTTCGAATGGGTCGTTTCGATGCAGGCCATCGCCCGTCGAGGCACGGCCGACGACATCGCTCCGGCCGTTGCCTTCCTCGCCTCCGAGGAGGCTGGGTGGATCACCGGCTCGATGATTGTCGTCAACGGGGGCAAGGAGCGCCACTAGGCAGCTCAGGTTGACGCGACGAGGATCACCCCGATCATCGTCACCAACGCGCCGAGAACAACAGCCCTGGTCAGGGCTTCCAGCTCGCGAAGCAGGAATGCGGACAAGATCACGACGACGAGTGGTTGCGACGCGACGATGGGACCGACCAGGGAGACATCGCCTTCGTCGAGCGCGCCGAACAGGGTCAGCAAGCCGAGCCCTTGCAGGACGCCGCTGAGGGCGAGCCAGCCGGTTCCATCTCCAAGCCGAATCTGCCGGCGGAGTTGAGCGGCTGAACCGATCGCGGCCGTCCACGAGGT
Source organism: Acidimicrobiaceae bacterium (assembly GCA_009840695.1). The sequence continues at coordinate 10,944 of VXNG01000242.1, read as the reverse complement.
GAGTGCAGTCAGAGCGGCCACCGTCGCGCCGAACGCTGGCGACGGCAGGTCCTCGAGACCGTGTTTTCGAAACACGTCGGCCAGGCCAAAGGAAACACCAGCGAGGACGGGCAATACGAGCGCGCCGCGGTGCGATTGCAGGATGGATCTCTCGGCGCGCGGCGAGCCGCCGGAGGCCAACGTCCACACGCCCAGAACCACTGCCGCTACGCCAAGCAGCTGGACCGCCGACACGGACTCCGACAGCACAACGACTCCCAGCAGTACCGTCAGTGTCGGGTATGTGGATGTCTGTATCGGTACCGCCGTTGACGGACCGAGTCGGTGGACCGCACTGAGGAAGGCGACCCGTCCCACTCCATCGCCGAGGAGACCTGAGGCCGCGAACATGAGGATCGGCACGACCGGCCACGAGCCCGGCGCATCGATTACCGCCGCCACCAGGGTCACGAGGCCAGTCATCAGGAGGGACACGAGCAGACCGGCCACCACAGTCATGCCGGCTAGACCCTTCTTGGCGGTGACGCTGCTGGCTCCGAACAGGACCGCGGTGGCTATCGCGAGCTGGGCGGCCACGGGGTCGGCTCAAGCAGGGTCGACGTTCTCGCGAACGAGATCCGCGACGGGATCGACATCGACGAGTGCGGGGACGACGTGCTCGCCGAAGAGCCGGATCGAACGCATCAGCGCCTCTTCTGTGATGTGTCCAACGTTGAATTCTCCGGCAAACACGTTGAACAGGCCTTCGCGAGCTGCTCTCTCGAGTCGCTCGGCAACGGTCTCAGGTGAGCCAACGATGACGATGCCGTTGTCTAGGAGCCACGCGTAATCGAACATGTGCCGGCGGATCTCGGCCTGGCCCGGGTCTCCCGCCCTCTCGAGCACGTCGGCGAGCGCTGTCCCGCCGCCACCGAAGCGGCCACCGTAGATCTCATGCATGCTCGACAGGATCAGGTCTTCGCCACGCGAGATGGCGGCGTCGTCCGTCACATCGACGTAGACCAGCGTCTCGAACATGATGCGGGGGTCTCTGGAGTGACCATGAGCGGTCCAGTCGACCACCCAGGGTGTGAGTCGCTCCCTTGCCTCCACCTGCGGCCGGAAGAACAGGTACCCGGTGTCGGCACCCAGCTCGGCAGAGACCGCGAGGTTGTCCGATGAGGTCGAGATCAGCCAGATGGGCGGGTGCGGTCGCTGCACGGGGTCGACCGAGAGGCGCACCTCCTCGTATCCATTGAACGCACCCTCGAAGGTGAACGGATCGAGAGCGTCAGCTACCGGGAGACGGTCCTCTTCGATCACCGGGCGCCGTTCGCGCCGGAAGGCCTCGACGAGCAACTCGAGCGCCTCCCTCGCTCGTGCCGACCGGCTGTCCCAGTCGGCGCCGTACACACGGAACTCGTCCATCGTCACCCCGGTGGTGAGCCCGACCTCGAGGCGACCGCCGGTGATGTTGTCGAGCACGGCTGTCTCCTCGACGATGCGGATCGGGTTGTAGAGGGCGACCGTGTATCCCATCGGGCCGACGCGGAGGTTCTTCGTGCGCGCCGCTGCCATCGTGACGAAGACCGCAGCCTGCGGGCGGAGGTGACTCAGATGGTGAATCGACCCGAAGGCGTAGTTGAACCCGAGCGAGTCACACAGTTCGAGCTCTCTCCAGAGCTGGTCATAGCGATCTCGGGCTGATTCGCCGGCACGGGGAAAGACCTGCTCGAAGTGCGCGAACTCCACGTGTGTCTCCCCGGGCCAGGAGCGACCCCGTGCGTTCAGGATCGCCGGGGCCGAGTATGCTAGCCCTACTGGAGTGGGGAAGAGGGACGGCCATGCGCTTCAGCATCATCTTCGTGACCCAGGTGCGGGACGGTCAGCCGGAGCCCTTTGACGATCTCATGGAGCAGATCGAGCTAGCCGATCGACTCGGGTACGACACGGCGTGGCTCACCGAGCACCACTTCAGCGGCTATGGGCGGCCTTCCGTCCCAGCGCTCGCCGGCCATGCGATCGCTCGGACCGAGCAGATCCGGATCGGTAACGCCGTCGTGGTCCTGCCGCTCCATCATCCGCTGAAGGTCGCCGAGGACTGGGCCACGCTCGATCATCTCGCCAAGGGGCGCCTCGACGTCGGCGTCGGGCGAGGCAGTCAGCCCACTGAGTTCGCCGGCTTCGGGGTCCCGCTCGACCAGGCACGGGAGCGGTTCGACGAGGCCCTGGACATCATCCGTACGGCTTGGACGAAGGACTCGTTCGCGTACGATGGTGAGTTCTGGAGCTTCCCGGAGCTTGCCGTCGTGCCCAAGCCCTACCAGGATCCCCACCCCCCCATCTGGCAGGCGGCCGTGAGCGCCTACACGGTGCAGATGATCGTCGACAACGGGATCAACGGGTTCGTCGGACCGTATCTCTGTCCCTATGAAGTGCTCGATCGCGATTACTTCAGCGTCTGGCGAGAGGCGGTGGCTGCGGCGGGACGAACCGACCTGCAGATGTCCCACAACGAGTTCGTGTGGGTCGGCGAATCGGATAAGGAGGTGAAGGAGGACGTCGAGGAATCGGTCATGTGGTACGTCCGCATGGCCGCGAAGATGTGGGGAGAACGCGACCGTTCGAAAGTCGTCAAGCAGTACCAGAACTACAACGACGTCCTGGAGTTCTTCGATGCCGTGACCTTCGATGAGGTGTACAACTCGCTCTCGATCCTCGGTACGCCGGACACCGTGGCCGAGAAGATCCGCTGGATGCGAGACGTCGGCCAGATCGATCATCTCATCAACTTCATGGCGTTCGGCGGGATCGCCCACGACAAGGTGATGCGCAACATCGAACTGTTCGCCACCGAGGTGATGCCCGAGTTCGTCGATCCTGCCTAGGTCAGAGCGCTTCATGATCCAGACGCGGGCCGAGGGCCCTCGAACCGCTGACATCGATCCGATCCTGGCGGTCGTGCTGGGCAAGAAAATCGAGGCCATCGCTAAAGAGATGTCGCTCGTACTCGAGCGGACGTCGAGGTCGCCGCTGTTCCAGGTGAAGGACTTTTGCACCGCGGTGCTCGACGAGCGGGCGAGGATCCTCAGCCAGGAGGAGGGTCTGCCGCAGATGGCCTACGCCATCGTGCACTCGCTCGAGCACCTCATCGACTTCTTCGGCGAAGACATCCACCCCGGTGACGTCTTCATCCAGAACGACCCGTACTACGGCGGGAATCACGCTCCCGACACCTGCATTTTCCATCCCGTCTTCGTAGGCGGCGAGCTGCGCTTCTGGACCGCGGCCAAGGGCCACCTCGCCGACCTCGGCAGTGCGGTCATGGGTGGGTACAACCCGCAGGCCACCGACATCTGGCAGGAGAACCTCCGCATTCCTCCGCTGCGGCTCCATGACCGCGGCGAGATCCGCTCCGACGTGTGGAACCTGATCAACGCCAACACGCGACTGCCTCATTTCGTGCTGGGTGACCTCCAGGCTTCGATCGGAGCCTGCCGGACCGGTCGGGCACGGCTCGAGGATCTCGAGGCCGACTACGGCATCGAGAAGCTCACGGCCCACCTCGAGTTCCTGCTCGACGCCACCGAGCGCCGGATGAGAGCGGACTTGTCGCGGATCCCCGATGGCACCTATCGGAGCGAGGTCGTCTACCGGTGTGACGACGGTCAGCAGTCGATCGACGTGACCGCGAAACTCGCAGTCACCGTCGCCAGCGGACACATCAGGCTCGACTACGAAGGCAGCTCCCCGCAGACTCCCTACTATTACAACTGCGCTTACGGCACGACATTCGCCGCCGTCGTGTCCGTCGTGCTGATGCTTGTCGACCCGGACATCCCGCACAACGACGGTGTGCTCAGGTGCATCGACGTTGTCGTGCCTTCCGGCAGCTTTCTCAACTGCACGTTCCCGTCGCCTTGCGTCCAGGGCAACTTCACGTCGTCTGATGTGGCCGGCGACTCGATCTTCCTCGCCCTCTCGGAAGCCATCCCCGATCGGGTCTGCGCCGGGTGGAGCCGCAACGAATCGCACATGCTGAACGGACTCGATCCACGCACTGGAGAGCGCTTCTACGGCCCGCCCCTGCTGTCGAACAAGGGCGGTGCCGGCGCGACGTCCGACAACGACGGCTGGAGCTTCATCGGCCTCCTCGCCTGCGGTGGGGGCTACGCCGCCAACGACTACGAGATGTTCGAAATCCAGAACCCGGTGCGCATCCTCCATCACGAGTACTGGATGGACTCGGGAGGTCCCGGGACCTATCGGGGAGGGCTGGGCATCCAGTTCCGCTACGTCCTGCAGGCAGACGAGACGGAGATCACGACCTACGGCGAGGACTGGGCGCCCGCGTTCGGATTGTTCGGCGGCGGGGAGTCGTCGTTGAACCAGTACCGGTGCCAGCTTCCCGGTGAGGAGCTCCGGCGTCTACCTCCGAACACAACGGTGCGCTTCCCCCCGGGTACTCTCATCGAGGCTGACAACGCGGGGGGTGGCGGATTCGGGCCTCCGCATGGCCGCGCGGTCGAAACAGTGCGTGACGACGTTCGCAACGGCTTCATATCGCTCGAGTCGGCCCGCGACGTGTTCAGGGTCATCCTCGATCCGCATACGTGTGAGATCGACCACGAGGCCACCGCGCGCCAACGCGAAGAACTCGAACGTCCGGCGTGACCAACGTTTTCCACGTCGGCGTGGATGTCGGCGGCACGTTCACTGACCTGGTCTGTGTCAGCGACGACGGGGCCATGACGGCGACGAAGGTGCCGAACGTCGGCGACGACCCTTCGACGGACGTGTGCGCTGGGCTTGACGACCTGGCCGACCGGTTGTCGGTCGCGCCGCCCGACTTCTACCGCGACATCGAGGTGATCGTCCACGGCACCACCGTTGCGACGAACGCCATTCTCACCGGGCGCGGCGCCCACACCGGCCTGGTCACGACGGTCGGCCTCAGGGACGCCTTGGAGATGCGACGCGGCATCCGCGAGCGCCTTTACGACAACAGGTACACGCCCCCACCGCCTCTGGTCCCCCGGTACCTGCGGCTCGGGGTACACGAGCGCATCGACGCCAGCGGTGCCGTGGTCGAACCCCTCGGCGAGGACGATGTCCTGCGCGCCATCGCCACGCTCCGCGCCGAGAACGTCGAGTCGGTCGCGATCTGCTTCCTGCACTCCTACCGGAACCCTGTCCACGAGGCGCACGCCGCCGCGATCATCTCATCTGAGTGGCCCGAGGTGCACGTGTCGATGTCTCACGCCGTCCTTCCCGAGCGCCGCTTCTACGAGCGCGTCAGCACCACGGCCATCAACGCGGCCGTAGGTCCCACCCTCGCGACGTATCTCGACCACCTCTGTGACGAGCTCGCCCACAGGGGCTTCGGCGGTGCGCTGCGAGTGATGAAGTCCAACGGTGGACTGATGTCACCGGAGGTGGCGGCGCGGGAGGCAGCCCACACCCTGCTGTCGGGCCCGGCCGGGGCCGTCGCCGGTGCCACCGCCTTCAGCAAGATGAACGACGACGCCGATCTCATCGTGATGGACATGGGCGGCACGAGTTGCGACGTCTGCCTGATCGAGGAGGGGACCTCGCTGGTGACCCGCGACGGCTCCGTGGCCCGCTACCGGCTGATGCTGCCCATGCTCGACATCCACACCGTCGGAGCAGGAGGAGGCAGCATCGCCGGTGTGGACGAGGCTGGCCTGCTCGAGGTCGGCCCCGCGAGCGCAGGGTCGCATCCCGGGCCGGCCTGCTACCAACGTGGTGGTGAGTTCGCCACGGTGACCGACGCCGACGTCGTGCTCGGCTACATCGATCCCGACTACTTCCTCGGAGGGCGCATGGCGCTCGACGCTCGACTTGCCCGGGAGGCGATCCGCGCCAACATCGGTGATCCTCTGGGGATGTCCGAGCTCGAGGCCGCGGCCGGCGTCTACGACGTGATCAACGCCAAGATGGCCGCCGCGATCCGCGAGGTCTCGGTCCAACGCGGCTACGACCCGAGGCGCTTCATCCTGCTCACGGCCGGAGGCGCGGGCGCGGTGCATGTCTGTCCGATCGCTCGAGACATCGACATACGCCGGGTGATGGTTCCCCGTGACGCGAGCGTGTTCAGCGCGTTCGGCATGTTGACGACCGACTACCGGCACGACTTCGTCCGCACATACGAGGCCACGTTGGCGGACGCCGATCCTGAACCGATCAGGGCCGCCTTCTCCGACATGTTGTCGGAGGGGGAGAGCGTCCTGTCGAGCGAAGGCGTCGATCTCGAAGACATGAGCCATGTGCTCAAGATGGACCTCCGCTACCACGGCCAGATCCACGAGGTCGAGATGCCGATCGACCGGGCCGACCTCGACGGGGAGGGGATGCGGTCGATCCACGACAAGTTTCACAAACGGCACGAGGAGACCTACTCATACGCGACCGAGACCGATCCGGTCGAGGTCGTGAACCTCCGAGTGACGAGCATCGGCCATGCCTGGACCGCTGAGCCCCGCAGGGCCGAACTCGGCGACCGCGAGGCCAGCAACGCCCTCAAGGGCCACCGAAGCACGTACTTCCGCGATGTCGGCGTCCTCGAAGTGCCCGTCTACGACGGCACCGAGATGGCCCCGGGCATGGCCATTGACGGGCCGTGCATCGTCGAGCTACCCGACACGAACGTCGTCGTCGACACCCACTTCGATCTCACCTGCGACGCCTACGGGAATTTCCTGCTGGATGCCAAGGGCGCCGGCTGAAACGAGCGCGCCGTGGGTGGAGCGGGCTAGAGCCGATCGAGCACGGCGGCGTCTAGCGGGCGCTATCCCAGCGGTGTTGCCGAGACGAGTGAGAAGAACTTCTCGTCCTGGATCGTCGCCGGTGACGGGAAGGCCACCTTGGAGTGGCCGAGGCCGAGCTGGACCATGCTCTCGGCCAGTTTGATGGCGACCGGGCCGGGATTGATGACTGGCGCCTCGAGATGCTCGGCCATGTACTCGGCGGCTTGGTGCATCGTCGTTGACCCGAGGAGGATCACGTCGGCGCCGTCGTCATCGATGGCGCGTTGGGCCTCCTCGGTGATGCGCGGGAAGACCGATCCCTCCTTGCCCCTCAAGAGCTCTTCCATGTCGGGACGGATCCCCACCGACCGGATCGAAGCGCAGTGGCTCCACAGCTTGTACTTGTCGAGGTTCGTCTCGTAGAGGTGTCGCCACTGGTCCCACATCGTGATGATCGAGAAGCGTCGGCCGAGCATGATGGCGACGGCATAGGAGACGAGACCGGGACCGAGCACGGGGATCGACAGCCGGGAGCGCAAGGCCCATAACCCGGAGTCCGAGACCGTGTCCATGACGACGGCGTCGAACCCCTCGGCCTCGGCCCGCAATCCGGCCTCGACGATGTACATCTCGAAGATGAGGTCTTCGTAGTAGCAGTCAACAAGCGTCGCTGTGTTCCGGACCGGCACGCACTCGACTTCCGTCCCCGTACCCAGCACGTGGTCGGGAACCTGGGCTGCACGGATCTCCTGTCCGACGTCGAAGGGAAATGGAATGATGTACTTGATCCGCATACCCTGAGTTTGATCCGAAGCACGGGGGATGCGCAATGTCAGATCTGGACACACTGTGGCAACCGCTCGACATCGGCACGACGCGAGTCAAGAACCGGGTCATGACGAGCGCCCACAGCCTCGCCTATGGCGAGAACCACATCCTTAGCGATCGCCACATCGCGTACTACCGGGAGCGGGCCCGCGGCGGGGTCGCCCTGCTGATCAGCGAGCAGCACGCCGCCCACGAACTCAGTCGGGGCTCCTTCTACAACTGCCTGACAGCGTGGGAGGAGCGCTGCATCCCGCAGATGGAGAAGCTGGCGGAGGCGGTGCACGAGCACGGCTGCCGATACTTCGTCGAGCTCTTCCACACCGGCGTTCAGGACAAGGGCGCGATGTTCTCGCCGTGGCACGAACTGTGGGGCGCGTCTCGGGTCCCCTCCATCATCCACAACGAGATCCCGCACGTGATGGGGCAGCGAGAGATCCGGTCGATAATCGATGGCTACGTCCAGTCGGCGCGAAACGTGAAGGCGTCGGGGCTCGACGGCGTCGAGATCCACGCGGCGCACAGCTACGGGGTCGCCCAGTTCCTCAGTCCCTTCTACAACCGGCGGACCGACGCCTACGGGGGCTCGGTGCGCAAACGATGTCGGCTGGCCATCGAGGTCGCCGACGCAGTGCGTGACAAGGTGGGCGATTTCACCATGGGGATTCGCCTCTCCTTCGACGAGTTCGACGGCGACGCCGGTATCACCGGTGAGATGAGCGAGGAGATCCTCGATGTGCTGGCCGAGACTGGCCATTTTGACTTCTTCGACATCTCCGGGGGCAACTACCGCAACCTCCATATGGCCATCGCGACGATGGCTGTCGAGGACGGTTTCATGATCCCGTTCGCCGAGCGGGCGAAAGCCGTCGTGGGTGATCGGGCGAAGGTGTTCATCGTCGGTCGGATCCGCCACATCGAGATGGCGGCTCAGGTCGTCGCCAATGGTTGGGCAGACATGGTCTGCATGACGAGAGCACACATCACCGACCCGGAGGTCGTGAACAAGGCCCGCGAGGGCAGAACCCACGAGACTCATGTCTGCGTCGGTGCCAACGAATGCATCCTGCGAAACTTCCAGCAACGCGACATCCACTGCATGGTCAACCCGGTGACCGGTCGCGAGCAGGAGTGGGGCGGACCGCTCGAGACGGTGCCAGCGGGATCGAGGCGCAAGGTCGTCGTGGTCGGCGGTGGTCCCGCCGGGATGAAGGCTGCGGGCGTCGCCGGGCGCCGCGGCCACCACACCGTCCTGCTCGAACGATCCGACGAGCTAGGCGGCCATGTCAACCTCATCAAGCACCTGCCCACCCGCACGGCCTGGCAGGACGCCATCGACAATCTCCGCACCGAGATGACGACCGGTCGAGTCGACGTGCGTACGGGTGTGACTGCCACGAGAGAGATTCTCGACGCCGAGAAGCCCGACGTTGTCGTCTGTGCCTCCGGTTCGACGTGGGACCGTACGGGCTTCAGCGTTGCCCGACCTGATCGCGACACCATGCCAGGGGTCGATCAGGACGCGGTAATGGACGTTGCCACTGCGATCACCCGGTCCGTCGATGACCCGACTGCGCTCGGTTCCCGAGTCTTGATCGTCGACGACACCGGCGAGTACCTCCCGCTAGGGCTGGCTGAGCTCCTGGCAATGAACGGTGCCCAGGTCGAAGTGGTGTCGCCCCGCGCGACGGTCGGAGAGCAGGTGGCCGGCGCGCTCGAACACGGATTCCTCTTCCCGCGGCTCGACACCCTCGGTATCACGCGGACAGCGAATGCCTTCGTAGAGCGCATCGACGGCGACGAGGTAGAGATCTACAGCGTCTGGGGCGGCTGGCGGCGGGTCGAGCCGGTCGACAGCGTGGTGCTCAGCCTGCTGCGCACCCCCGACGACTCGCTCTACAAGGAGATCGAGGGCGTCTACGACACTGCGTACCTGATCGGTGACGCGCTTGCGCCACGTCGCACGATCATCGCCCTCTATGAGGGGGAACGAACCGGTCGGGAGATCTAAGGCCTCTACCTCAAATCGGCGTCGAGATTCAGCAGCTCGCGTGCGTTCAGCTCTGCGATGCGGACGGCCTCATCATCAGGAACATCAGCGAGCATCTCGGCCAGTCGTTTGCGGGCATTGGGCCACAGCGAGTCGGAGTGGGGGTAGTCCGACTCGAAGCAGATGTGATCGATGCCGATGATCTCCCGCTGGCTCAGCCCGGCCTCATCGTCGATAAAGCAACCCCAGATGTGCTTGCGGAAGAGCTCCGACGGGGGGATCTCGGTGTTGATGCCCGTGTACCAACGATGGCGTTCCCACACGAAGTCCAAGCGCCGCAGAAGATAGGGAATCCAGCCGATGCCACCCTCCGCGAGTCCGATCCGCAGGCCCGGGAACCTGTGGAAGACCGGCGAGAAGACGAGGTCGGCCGCGCACACCATCGAGTTGGTCGCCATGGTCGACACCCAGACCACGATCGGTGCATCGGGAGCCGTCTCGGGCGGGCGGCCCGAGCTGCCGAAGTGCATGAAGATCGGCAGACCGGCGTCCTGGGCCGCGGCGAACACCGGATCCCAGTGGTCGGTGTGAAACGAGGGGAGGCCGAGTGGCGTGGTGGCCTCCGGAAAGGTGATCGCCTTCGCGCCCTTGACGGTACAGCGTCTGATCTCGTCGGCTGCCAACTGGGGATCCCAGAGTGGGAGAATGATCATCGGGATCAGTCGGCCGGGTGCTGATCCGGCCCACTCGTCAATGATGAAGTCGTTGTAGGCCCTCACGCACAGAAGAGCCAGGTCCCAGTCCTCGCTCTCGAGGAAGAGCGTGCCTCCGAAACGTGGGAATGAGGGGAAGCAGAGCTGGGCGCTGATGCCATCGAGGTCCATGTCCTTCACCCGCTCAGTCGGGTCGTAACAGCCGGGGAGGATCTGATCGAAACGGTAGGGCTCGAGTCCGAAGTCCTTGGGATCGCGGTCGATGACGGCGTTAAGCGCGAACTGCGGGTACTCCCGGCCCTCGTAGAGCCACAGCTCCTGATGTCCCTTGATTTCGTTGCCGTACTGATCGGTGGTGTCGACGACTTTCTCGATCACCCGCGGTCCCAAGTCCCGGGCGTGGCCAGGTAGACGGTCTTGGAAGACCCGCGGATGCTCGATCACGTGATCGTCGATCGAGATCACCTTCATGTGTTCCTGAAGCGGCATGTCAACCTCCGCTCACACAATACAAACTCAGACGGGGGCGTGGCGTGGCCACGGCGCGGCCGCTTCGAAAGCGGCCGCGGCCCTGAGCACCGGCGCGTCGTCCCGCCCGCGGCCGGCGGTCTGCAACCCGACAGGGGGCCCGGCGCCGGGGGGCCCGGCCGGGCCGGGGGCGGGCGGCTGG
>VXNG01000131.1 GCA_009840695.1 Acidimicrobiaceae bacterium | reverse complement strand
AGCAGCTCTGCGGTGAGAACGGCCGTGTCGTCTTCGGGGGTCCCCTCAGGCTCAGACGCTTTGGGATCTTGCTCAGGGTGGTGGTCAGTCAACAGCGACCCAAGCTAGTCCGCGACAACCTAGGCCCGGGGGTGGGTGCCGCGGTGCACCTCGCGCAGGCGCTCGCGGCTGACATGGGTGTAGATCTGGGTGGTGGCGATGTCGGCGTGGCCCAGCAGTTCCTGCACGGCCCGCAGGTCGGCGCCACCGTCGAGCAGGTGGGTGGCGAACGTGTGGCGCAGTGCGTGCGGATGGGTCGGCACCACACTGCGGCGGTCGATCACCCGGCGCACATCGCGGGGCGTCATGGCCCGGCCCCGCTGGTTCAGGAAGACCGCAGTGGTTGGTGTGTCGACGGTGACGAATGAGCCGCGGTGGTCCTCTAGCCAGGTGCGCAGCGCGGCCGCGGCCGGATCACTGAGGGGCACGAGGCGCTGCTTGGAGCCCTTACCCCACACTCGAACCTGGGCCTGGCCCAGTTCCAAGTCCTCATGGCGCAGGCCGCACAGCTCGCTCACCCGCAGGCCGCTTCCATAGAGCAGTTCGACGATGGCCAGATCACGGGAATCGCGGCCCTGGTCGTCCCCGGCGCGGGCCGGCTTCTCGATGAGGGTGTGTATCTGGTCGTCCTTGAGCACCTGCGGGAGCTTCGACGGCCCCCGCGGCGCGACCAGCCCGATCGTGGGGTCGGCATCAACCCGGCCGGTGCGCCGGGTCCAGTCGAAGTAGCGCCGCAGCACCGAGACCTTGCGGGTAATGGTGCGAGCCGCGTAGCCGTTGGTGCCCAACTCGGCCAGGTAACGGCGTACGGTCCTGCGGTCCACCGACCCAGGACCGGTCACACCGGCGTCGGCGAACCATCCGGTGAACGCAGCCGCGTCCCGGGCGTACACGGCCCGGGTGGAGTCGGCCACACCGCTCAAGGAGGTGAGCCACGCTCTCAGGCCCCATTTGTCCACAGTCTGAGTCTAGTTATCCACACCAAGCGCCCGGATCAGTCGCACGCCCCTAGGCCCGCAGGACTCGAGCGCCGTCGCGGGCGAGCAGGCCGAGACGTTCCAGTCCCTCGGCCGCGACCAGCGCTTCCGGTACCGGCGCGCCGGCTCGCAGCACCAGCACGTCGAGGCTGACCGGGCCGTCATCAAGCAGTTCGAGAAGCCTCTGCTGGAGCGAGTCGAGGTGGGGCTGGCTGATCATCGACGGTTGCCGGCCGCCGGACGCTCCGGCGGTGGCCAGACCCAGAGCGACCAGCACGTCGTCGGTGGAGCAGGCCGGAGTGCAGCCCTCGCTCAAGAGCAGGTTGGTGCCCTCCGCGGCCGGGTTGCGGACCGACCCGGGCACGGCCATTACCGTCACCTCGCGCCGGATGGCCTCCTCCACCGTGTGCATGGAGCCACCGGTGCGCTTGGACTCGACCACCACGACCACGTCGGCCAGCGCGGCCAGCAGCCGGTTGCGGGCCGGGAAGCGCCACCCCTCCGGCTCGGCGCCCAGAGGCGCCTCCGAGAGCAGGGTTCCAGCCGCGCTCACCGCTTCCCAGAGATCGCGATTCCCCCTCGGGTACACGACATCGAGGCCGCTGCCGACCACGCCGACCACGGGTGCGCCGTCTGCGGCCAGGGCACCCCGGTGGGCGGCGCCGTCTATCCCCAGGGCGAGGCCCGACACCACGGTCACACCGGCTGCGGCCAGGCCCGATCCCAGTTCCATCGCCACCGAGCGTCCTGTGGGAGTGCAGCGCCGGGTACCCACGATCGCCGCAGCCGGCGCGAACGGGTCGGGCAGGCGGCCGCGGCGGAACAGGATCGGTGCCGGGTCTATGTCGTAGGTGACAGCGAGCGGATGCTGGCAACTCGCCGGGGTGGTCACCCAGGCGTCGAGTGATTCGAGTCGGTCGGCCACCGCGGCGAGGTCGGTGCCGCGGGCATGGTCCCTCCAGACGTCATGAAGATCCTCATCGGCCACCCACTTGGGCAGGTCGCCCGCCTCCACCTTCTGCCAGACCTTGGCAGGATCCCGCCTGCCCAGCAGCCGCTCAAGCCGTCTCGGCGTCGCCCGCGGCAGCGAGGCCAGCGCGGCGGCGTGAACACCTCGTTCCGGTGGTGCACCGGTGGCATCACCCATGGACAAGGCCTCCCGCACCGTCGAGCCGCATCCTCAGTGAGAGCGCGGCAAGCACGTCGACGGCCCGCAGTTCGTGGCCGCCGTCCTCGAGGTCGCGGATCGTGCGAGCCACAGTGCGCACCCGGCGCAGGCCCCGGGCGCTGAGACGGCCTTCGGCCAGCGCGGCCCTCAAGACCTCGGTGGCGGCCCGATCGAGCGGAGCGTGCTGGTCCAGGTCCGGTCCGGCCAGAGCGCCGTTGCTGGCGACACCCCGCTCACGAGCTCGGGCACGAACAGCCGCCACCCGTTCGGCGACCTCGGCGCTGGGGGTGCTCGGCCCGGTGTCGAGCAGGTCAGCCGGATCGGGACGATCGACACGGACCACCAGATCGAGCCGGTCGACGAACGGACCCGACAGCCGGCGCTGGTACCGGGCCAGTGCCCCGGGAGCACACCGGCAGCCGACCGTGCCGCCGGCGCCGCAGGGGCACGGGTTCATAGCCGCCACCAGCAGGAAGCGGGCCGGGTGCTCGACCATGCCCTGGGAGCGGGCCACCC
>VXNG01000155.1 GCA_009840695.1 Acidimicrobiaceae bacterium | reverse complement strand
GTCGGCGATCTTCGGTTTGGCCGCCGACACCCGGCTGATGAACGTCGACTTGCCCACGTTGGGGAAGCCGACGATGGCCACATCGGCCAGCAGCTTGAGCTCGAGGCGAAGCCAGCGACGCTCGCCGAACTCGCCCTGCTCGGCGAAGGCGGGAGCCCGTCTGTTGTTGGCGAGGAACCGGGCATTGCCCCGGCCGCCCTCGCCGGCGCCCGCTGCCAGCCAGCGCTCGCCGTGGGCCGACAGGTCCGCGAGCTGCGAATGGTCGCCGTGGTCCAGCACCACGGTGCCGACCGGGACCTTCACGTCCAGATCGTCGCCCCGCGCCCCGTGGCGATTGTTGCCCGAGCCGTGCTTGCCGTTTGTCGCCCGACGATGCGGGTGATCGCGAAAGGCCAGGAGGGAGGCAACGTTGCGGTCCGCAACCAGCCAGACCTCCCCGCCGCGGCCACCGTCACCGCCCGAAGGGCCGCCGCGGGCTACATGCGCCTCCCTGCGAAAGGCGACGCACCCCGCCCCGCCATCACCGGCAGTGACGTGCAAGTTGCACTCGTCAACGAAGGAGGACACCCGTTCAGGCTAGAGCCACCGCCCCGCACCGCAGAACTGGCAGCCGAGAACGCCCGAATGGGAGCCCTGCGCTGCCAATTCCGCCTCAGACCCCGACCACAAGGCACCCGTCCGTGCCGTGGATCAGCCGCGGCGCGGCGGTACCCTCTGGTGGCTATGTACGCAGTGGTTGAGACGGGCGGGAAGCAGTACCGCGTCGAGCAGGGTTCCACCATCGAGGTGGAGCGCGTCGCCGAGCCCGGCTCGGAGATCTCGCTGCGTCCCCTGCTCTTGGTGGACGGCGACGCGGTCCTGGCCACGCCGGATGACCTCGCCGGCACGAGCGTGACCGCGATAGTCGTCGACGAGCACCGCGGCCCCAAGATCCGCGGCTTCACCTACAAGTCCAAGAGCAACCAGCGGCGACGCTGGGGCCACCGCCAGACGCTGGCCACCCTCGAGATCACCGACATCCGGAAGGGCTGATTCGACATGTCCAAGACCAAGGGCGGGGGGTCCACCCGCAACGGCCGCGACTCGAACGCGCAGCGCCTCGGCGTGAAGGTGTACGACGGGGGCCGCGTCCTGTCCGGGGCGATAATCGTGCGCCAGCGGGGCACGAGGTTCCATCCCGGGACCAACGTGGGACGCGGCGGTGACGACACCCTGTTCGCCAAGGCCGACGGCGTGGTGCGCTTCGGCTCCCGCCATGGCCGCAAGCTCGTCGAGGTAGTCCCCGCCGACACCTAATCCATCAGCTCGGCCAGGAGGCGGTAGCCGCGGCCCGAGCAGTCCCCGCAGATGTCCGACAGCGACTCGAGGAGTCCCTCCCCGCTGCGCTTGCGCGTCATCTCCATCAGCCCGAGCCCGCTGATGTCCAGCACCTGAGTGCGGGTCTTGTCCCGGGCCAGCGCGTCGCGGAAGCGCTTGGTGACCTGGGCCCGGTTGGCGGCCAGCTCCATGTCGACGAAGTCCACCACGATGATCCCGCCGATGTCGCGCAGCCGCAGCTGGCGGGCCAGCTCGTCGGCAGCCTCCAGGTTGTTGGCCAGCACCGTCTCCTCCAGGCTGGACTTGCCGACGTTCTTGCCGGTGTTCACGTCCACCACGGTGAGAGCCTCTGTGTGCTCGATGATGAGCGAGCCGCCCGAGGGCAGCCACACCTTGGGCTCGAGCGCCTTCTTGAGCTGCTCGGTGATGTAGTAGCGCTCGAACAGCGGCAGCTTCTCCTTCTTTGTGTCGTAGTGCTCCACCCGGTCGGCCAGGGGCCGGATGATGGATGACACATATCCCGACACCTCGGAATAGAGCGTCCGATCGTCGATGATCACTCCCCGGTAGTCGGAGTTGAGCTCCTCGCGGATCAAGCGCAGGGGTGCTGCCGGTTCCCGGTACAGCAGCGCGGGCGCGGAGGACGACTCGGCCAGCTTGGAGATGTCGTTCCACTGGCGCACGAGGCGAGACACATCCCGCTCGATCTCAGCCGCAGTCACCTTCTCGGCCGCGGTGCGCATGATCAGACCGTGACCAGCGGGCTTGACCCGTTCGAGGATCGACCGCAGGCGCTTGCGTTCGGAGTCTGGCAGCCGCTTCGATATCCCGAAGCCCGACGAGTTCGGCACCAGAACCACGAACCGCCCCGCCAGCGAAACGTCCTGGGTGAGGCGGGCACCCTTCTCGCCGATCGGATTCTTGGTCACCTGGCACAGGATCGACTGCTTGGGTCGGAGCAGGTCCTCGATCCGCGGTTTGGCCTGATCGCCCTCAGCCCGGCCCGACTCGATCTCATCGGGGTCGTACTGGACATCGCCCCGGTACAGCACCGCGTTCTTGGGCGTGCCGATGTCAACGAAGGCCGTCTCCATACCGGGCAAGACGTTCTGAACCCGGCCCAGATAGATGTTGCCGTGGATCTGGATGATGTCGTCCGCCGGGCGGGAAACCCTGAACTCGATGAGGCGGCGCCCCTCGAGCACCGCTATCTGCGTAGCGCGCTCGGAAACGTGAACGCACATGAGATACCGGCCCACAGCCTGGCCCTTGCGGGTGCGGCCTCGCCGCCCCCGCATGCTCTTCTCGTCGAGCTCGACCGGCTCGTCGTACGTGACCGCTTCCACTACCGCGGGGGCGTGCGACTTCTGCCCGCCACCCCGGCC
>VXNG01000056.1 GCA_009840695.1 Acidimicrobiaceae bacterium | reverse complement strand
TCTGCCGCTCGCCGTTGGAGAACTCGACCACCATCGACTCGCCGCCCCGGATCTGGAACTCCTCCACATTGTCCTCGCCCAGCATCTCCCGCAGCCGGCGGGCGGCGGCGGCGGACGCGGACTCCCGGCGCAGGGCTCGGTCGGTGCTGTCCATCCGTTGGGGCGCGGCAGCCAGCGAACCCAACGAGCGACCCAGGCGGCGCAGCGTCCGTTCCGAGCGCCGGGTGGGCCCGGACGGCACCGCTCGCACCACCTGCGCGCCGGCCAGCATTCGCATCTCGGCGGCGTCTACGGCGTGGTCGGACATCACAACCAGAGCCAGCGGCACTGTGGCTGCCGGACCCGTGCTCAAGTGCAACCGTCCCCGAAGACCGCACCCGGAGCCGGCAGTGACCCACACCACACCGGCCGCCGCGGCCGCGGTTGAGCGCAGCACACGGTCGTCCTCGTAGCCGTCGACGCTGACCACGGTGGCCCGGTGCGGCGCGGCCGCCAGGGCCCGGTCGGCCAGCGAGTCACCCACCACGAGGTCGGCGGCCGACGCTCGCACCCCGTCGATGATCGTGCGCACCACCCAGCCGGTGGCGTGCGGGTCGAGCTTGCGGTCAGTTGAGATCATCAGCATTCTCTGACCTCCCTTCGTCCGGTGTCGCCGGCGCCGGTGGGCATCCGGGCCAGCCCGCCGGCGGCGACTCCCATATCCACCACACCGTCGGGCCCAGCACCGCGGCCAGCTGAGGACCGGCCTCGACCACCACCGTGCCCTCGCCGACCAGCACCACCGGCAGCACCGCCGCCGCGCAGCCGCCCGGCTGTGCGGCCAGCACCGCGGCATCGCCGGCCCTGGGGCCTGGCTCGGGCCACAGCGACGGGTCGACCGCCACGGCCAGCAGGGCAGCCGACAGATCGGAGGCGGCGGGCACGGCCGAGTCGGCCAGCAGGGCCGCGGACACGACAGTGCCTGCCGGCACGGCCACCGCAGGCACCTGATCGGCCAGCTGGTCGGCCGTCACGAACAGTGCCGCCGATTCCTCGGGCATCTCCACAATCACGAACTCGCCGGGCTCGCGTCCAGCAGGCCAGTCCTCGGCCGCGGCCACCACCGGCACCGTGGTCTCCGGCTCGGGGCGACCGAACAGCCACACGGACAGCGCAACCGCCACGACGATCAGGGCTGCGGCCGCGAACCGCTGCGTCTGGCCCGACATGGGGACGGGGCTCGTGGCCATCGGTGCCTCCCTAGGCGGCCGGCGCCGGACGCCGAGGCTCGGCCAGTGGCGTGAGGCTGGAGCCGGGCTGGAGGGTGATCCCGGACGTGTAGTCGATGATCTCCAGGAACCACTCGACTCCTTGGGCGAGGGTGGCACACTGGTGGAAGGTGGTGTTCTCGGCGACGCCCCTGAAGCAGGCGCGGACCCGCCATGACCACACCCCCGGCGCCGGGAGCTCCCAACGGCAATGGTCGTAGGAGTCCAGCGAGATCATGGCCCTGGAGATGCCGCAGGAGGCCCTCACGTCGCGGTCGGTGTGGTGCTGGCGGGCCTGGGCCTGCTGGACCGCCCCCAGGTTGTCCCAGCGGCTCAGGTAGGTGGCGAATCCCGCGCGTGGCCGGGCTGCATCGGCGTTCTCGATCGCGGCGCGGTGGCTGGGGCGCCACGGCAGCAGTTCAGTCAGGCGGGTCTGGATGCTGATGGCCTCCCACAGGCAGCCGTCGTCGCTGACGACGTACCACACGCTGTGGGAGTCGGTCACCGGCCACACCGGCGATCCGGCGACCAGCAGGTACTCCCTGCCGCCGGGCATATCGGGGTGGGGAGGCCACGGTCTGCCCGGCTCGCCCTGGGCCTCGATGCCGACCAGGGTCGTCCACCGCAGTTGCGACACGAGCCGCGTGCGATCGCCGGCAGCCAGCCCCAGACCCGTCGTGCAGGGTTCCTCATCGTCGCCCCCGCCGGGCGTGCTGCCTCCGCCCCCGCCGGGCCCTCTGCTCCCTCCGCCGTCTTCGCCGTCGCCGGTTGGGATGCGGTCCAGGAGCGCGGCGAGCTGGGCGTTGGTCATGGTCGAGTCTGGATCGGCGTCGGGCCGGCTGTAGGGGTTGGTGACGCCGTCGCCATCGCCGTCGTGGCCCAGCAGGATTCCCAGATCGGCCAGCTCGTCGGCCACTTCGAACGGGTCTGCCTCGGGGTCGACGTCGAGGCCGATCCCGATCGCTATAGCGATGAACATGTCCCCGCGGTCAGCGCTGCCCTCTTCGGGGAGAGTCCCGATGGCGGCGTCCACGTCGAAGCCAGGGTTGTGTTCCCCGTAACGCTCGATGATCACCAGGAGGTCCTCGGCGCCGGTGTCCTCGTCGGGGTTGTAGTCGTCGGGCAGGTAGCCGTTCACGATGCCGGCGTTGATCTCTTTGCACGCCCAGGACTGGCAGCCCGGGTCACCGCCGGCGGCCCGGCTGGTGGTGGGCGCGGGCGGCATGGTTGTGGTCGTCACCGGCCGTCTGGTCGTAGTTGTGACCGGCCGCCTAGTGGTGGTGGGGGCAGGCCGCCTCGTGGTGGTGGGAGTGGGTCGCCTCGTGGTGGTTGTGACCGGCCGCCTGGTCGTGGTGGGGGCAGGCCGCCTGGTGGTGGTGGGAGTGGGTCGCCTCGTGGTGGTTGTGACCGGCCGTCTGGTTGTGGTCGTCACCGGTCGTTCGGTGGTGGTGGGGGCAGGCGCGCGGGTGGGTGTGGGGGGCGGGGAGCAAAAGGGCGGGCTGGCGGACCGCGGCTAACGAGTTA
>VXNG01000110.1 GCA_009840695.1 Acidimicrobiaceae bacterium | reverse complement strand
GGACTCGATCACAGCCAGAACCTTCATCTTGCCGACGGTGTCGTCGTCCAGCCGGTCCAGGAGGTCGGAGAGCGAAATGTCACCGGCCTTGAGCTGACCGCGGAGCTCGGCACGCTCCCGGCGAACCGCAGCAGCCTTGACTAGCGCGGCGCGCCTAACTTCATCGGAAATGGAAAACGGTTGAGCCATGGGCGGTGAGATTAGCCACTCTCACGCGTATGCGCCACCATCTAAGCCAATCAACTTCATCGGCGTCGCGACGCGGGCCGCTACTGCTGGAGGCTGCGGTGCAGGCGCTCGGCGGCCTCGACGGGATCGGCGGCCCTGGTAACCGGCCTGCCGACGACCAGCAGATCCGCGCCGGCGGCGAGCGCCTGAACGGGTGAGGCCACCCTCCGCTGGTCGTCCACAGAGTCTCCGGCCAGGCGAATGCCCGGCACGGCCCGGAGCAGCTCCGGGCGGACGTGACGGGTCGCGGTCAGGTCGGGCGCCGCGCACACCACCCCGGCGCACCCTGCCTCGAAGGCCATCTCCATGCGACGGGCGACGAGGTCGCGGGTGGCTGCGACTTCGGCCTCGCTGGTCAACACCGTGACGGCCAGCACACCCGCTGGCCGGGTCGCACCATCTGCCAAGCCCTCGGCACCGGCCTGCAGCATCTCGACCCCGCCTGCGGCGTGCACTGTGAGATACGAGACGCCCAACTCCCCCACCACTCGGGCCGCCCGGGCCACAGTGTTTGGGATGTCATGGAGCTTGAGGTCACAGAACACGTCGTAGCCGAGGTCGATCATGGCCCCCACGGCCTCGGGCCCCGCGGCCGTGTAGAGCTCCAGTCCGATCTTGGCCACCCGGAAGTGCCCGACGAGCGACCGGGCCAAGCGGGAAGCCGCTACCAGATCGTCGACATCGAGCGCCAGCGCGAGACGGTCGCGAACTTCCGGGTGGAGAGAACCACCTTCATGCACCGAACCAGGAACCGATTCATCCATGGGCTGCTCCAATCAGTTCGTCGAGCTCTTGTACCCCCTCGCTCCGGCACCACTCCCGTAGTTCGTGGAGCACGCGCCAGGGGGCTCGAGGATCGGCGAAGATCGCCGTGCCCACCTGCACCGCCGACGCACCGGCCTGCAGCATCTCGACGGCGTCAGTGCCGCGGGCTACTCCCCCAACACCGACGATGGGTACCTCGGGCAAAGCTTCGCGCACGTCGTAGACGGCTCGCACTGCGACGGGGTGCAACACGGCTCCGCTCACGCCACCGCGCAACCCGCCGAGAGCGGGGCGCCGCTTGTCGATGTCGATGACCAGACCGGCGAGCGTGTTGGTGAGGACAACCGCTTCGGCCCCACCGTCGACCGCCGCCGCAGCCACCGCTACCAGCTCAGGCGTGTTGGGGCTCAGCTTGGCCCAGCGGGGCCTCCCGCACGCGGCCGTAGCTGAGAGCGCCGCCGCGGTCGCGTCGACGGAGTGGGCGAACATGCGCATGCCGTCGTCGGTGTTGGGGCACGACACGTTGACTTCGACTGCTACGACCTCCGGTGGGGCCGCTGCCAGCGAATCAGCCGCCCGGCGGTAGGCGTCGACGGTGTCACCCCAGATGCTGGCCACCACGACGGCACCGGCATCGATGAGAGCGGGCAGGTCCTCCACTAGCCAAGACTCGGTGCCCGGCCCCTGAAGCCCCACGCTGTTGATCATCCCCGCGGCAGCGTCGCGCAGCGGATGCAGCCGCGGCGCCGGATTGCCCGGCCATGGCTTGTCGCTCAGCGACTTGACCACCACCGCCCCCAGATCACCGAGCCGGCCGTAGGGAGCCAGCTCGGCACCATGCCCAGATGCGCCCGACGCAGTCATCACGGGGGCTCGCAGCGAGACGCTGCCGACGCTCGTCGCCAGGTCGGTCATCTACGCCGCGCCCCGCAGGCTGTGGTGATACTCCTGGAGGCTACGCACCGTGGGACGTTGCCCACGCAAGTCGCGCAGACCGTACGCCGCGGCCAAAGCCGCTGCTCCGGTGGTGACCAGGGGCAGACCGGCGCCTCCCGCAGCCGATCGAATATGCGCGCCGTCGGCTCTGGGGCCACGGCCGTGGGGCGAGTTGATCACCAGCTGGATCTGGCCCGCTTCGATGAGGTCGACGGCATGGCGACCCTCCTGATCACCCAGCTTGGCCACTTCGACGGCCACCGGCACTCCTCCGCGCCGCAGGAACTGTGCAGTTCCTACTGTGGCGGCCAGCTGGTAGCCCAGAGCGTGCAGGATCCGAGCCGCCCGCAGGCCCGCCTCTTTGTCGCGGTCGGCCATGGACATGAACACGGTGCCCTCGGCGGGCAGCCGTGTGCCTGCGGCCAGCTGGGCCTTCACGAACGCGAGGCCGGGTGTGGTGTCCAGCGCCATCACCTCACCTGTGGACCGCATCTCGGGGCCCAGTACCGCGTCAGCCTCAGGGAACCGGTTGAACGGCAGCACAACCTCCTTGACTGCCACATAGTCGGAGGCGGCCACATAGCCGGAGGCCTGGGGCAGTCCGTCTGGAGCCTCCGGCAGCATTCCCTCCGCCCTCAGCTCGGCCAGCGTCGCTCCCACCATCAGGCGGGCCGCGACCATCGCCAGCGGGACTCCGGTGGCCTTGGCGACGAACGGCACCGTACGCGACGCCCTCGGATTGGCTTCGATCACGAATACGTCATCCGCTGTTGGCCCGCTCCACCGGGTAGGCATCTGCAACGGACTGTCCCCGTTCCGCTTGACCGCGAACTGGACGTTCA
>VXNG01000020.1 GCA_009840695.1 Acidimicrobiaceae bacterium | reverse complement strand
CGCTGGTCATCGCGGTGGGCGAGGTGGTCACCGACTACACGCCCGGCGACATCGTTGCCTTCAGTATCGCCAACATCGGTGCCAGCCAGAAGACGGTGCTCACAGTCGGGATAGTCGTCGCGTCGTTGGCCATCTGCGGTTTGTTGGGCCGTCAAGCCTCGCGTGGCGGGCGCCTAGTGGCCATCGTCGGCTTCGCGCTATTCGGGCTGGTCGGCGGCTGGGCTGCCGCTCGCAACCCACTGAGCCCCGCAGTGACCTCGTGGCTGGTTGCGCTCGCAGCCGCCGTGCTGGGCGCGGCCGTCACTCTCTTCCTGGTGAGCCGGGCGTCCGCCTGGCGCCCGAGCACCGCCGGCGCGGACGCTGGCGTGGCGGACACCGGCGATGCCGACACGCAGCAGCAGTCGGCCGGCACGCGCCGGTCGTTCTTCGGCTTCGCCGCCGGCGCAGGTGTGGTCGCCCTCAGCCTGGTCGGACTGGGTCGGGGCTTGCGGGGACCGTCCGCGGCCGAGAAGGCCAGGGAGACCTACGCGCTGCCGCCGAGGACGACCGACCCGGCCGCCGATGCCACGAGCGGTGCCACCACGGCCGGCCGCGATTCCATCGATGTACCCGAGGGCATAGAAGTCCCAGAGGGCATAGAGATCCCAGAGGGCATCGAGATCCCGGAAGGCATAGAGATCCCAGAGGGCATAGAGATCCCGGAAGGCATAGAGATCCCGGAAGGCATCGAAGTCTCAGAGGGCATCGAGGTCCCCGAAGAGATCGTTGTCGAAGCTCCAGACGAGTCCACAACGACCACCACCACACAGCCTCCCGAAGAACCAGAACCCACAACGACGACAACCACACAGCCCCCCGAGGAACCAGAACCCACAACGACCACCACGACCCAGCCCCCCGAAGAGCCGGCACCCACGACCACACAGCCTCGGGGCGAGTCGTCGCGATACCCGCAGGTGGCCCACCTCGACACGCTCGACGACGAGGTGCCGGACATCTCGCCCTACGTCACCCCGATCTCCCCGACGAACAGGTTCTACCGCATCGACACTGCGCTGACGGTCCCGCAGGTCGATCCGGAGTCGTGGCGCTTACGCATCACCGGCCTGGTCGACAACCCCTACGAGCTCACGTACCAGGACATCCGGGCCATGCGCCTCGCCGACTACGTGATAACCCTCTCCTGCGTGTCCAATCAAGTGGGGGGCGGCCTCGTCGGAAACGCCATCTGGACCGGCGTCCCCCTCTACGAACTGCTGCAGCGGGCCGGTGTCCAGCGGGGCGCCCAGCAGATCGTGGGACGTTCTGTGGACGACTTCACCGCCGGGTTCCCCACCACCCTGGCCTACGACGGCCGCAACGCCATCCTCGCCATCGGCATGAACAACGAGCCCCTGCCGACCCGGCACGGCTTCCCGGCCCGCATCGTCGTTGCCGGACTGTACGGCTACGTCTCGGCGGTCAAGTGGCTCGAGGAGATCCGCCTAACCACCTGGGACGGGTTCGACGGCTACTGGGTGCCGCGGGGCTGGTCCAAGCAGGGCCCGATGAAGACTCAGAGCCGCATCGACCTCCCCTCCCACGGAAGCAGGGTCAACAGCGGCGAGACCATACCGCTGGCCGGCATAGCCTGGGCCCCGACACGGGGCATCGAGCGAGTCGAGGTGAGGATCGGCAACGAGGACTGGACGCCGTGCCGGCTGGGCCAGGCCGCGGGCAACGAGAGCTGGGTGCAATGGCACCGGGACTGGACTCCCTCCGGCGGAGGCCGGCAGCAGATCCAGGTGCGGGCCACCGACGGCAGCGGCTACACCCAGAGCGGGAAGACCGTGAGGCCGCGCCCCAACGGCGCCGAGGGATGGCACACCATCACCGTCAACGTCCGATAATTGACAGTGCTGACGGAAGCCATCCAGCGGGCCGCCCGCGAGTTCGGCGACCGAGCCGCCTTCGTCACGCCGGCCGGCAAGTCCCTCAGCTACGCCCAGCTCGAACAGGCTGCGCAGCAGGTCGCGGCCGGGCTGCACGAGCGAGGGATCGGCGAGGGCTCGGTGGTCGGCCTGGTGCTGCCCTCCGACGTCGACTACGTGGCCGTCTACCTTGGCGCGGCCCGGATAGGTGCAGTAACGGCGGGGATCAACCCGCTGATGACTCCCGTCGAAGCAGCCGGATGCCTCGACCGGCTGGGAGCCGATCTGGTCGTTGTGGATCCTCGTCTGGCCCACCTCGTCGGCTCAGGGGCAGCCTCCGCGGTCGTGCGACTGGAGGGAGGGGGCGATCCGGCCACGGCGGGCGGATCGCTGCGCTCCGACTCACCCATGTCGGATCGCGCCCTCTCAAGCGTCGCCACTGCGCCCGACGACGAGCGCCCGGTGTGCATCTGCTTCACGTCGGGCTCGACGGGCGCGCCCAAGGCGGCCTGGTTCGCCAGCCGTCAGCTGCGGGCCGTGGCCCAGATGGACGCAGGGGGTGCGTGGGGTGCCGGCCACGGAATCTCGTCGACCCAGTTCGCCCACGTCGCCTTCATGACAAAGCTCCCGTGGATGCTGGCCTGCGGCCGGACCACGCACCTGCTGGAGCGCTGGTCGGCCGGCGCAGCCCTAGAGCTCACCGCCCGCTACCGGATGAACGCGGTGATCGGGGTGGCCCCCCAGATCGCTCTGATGGTCCGGCACTCGTCATCGGAGGCGCTGGACTTCTCGGCCGTGCGGGCGGTGGTGGCCGGCGGCGGCCCGTCGCCCCCGGAGCTGGTGCGATCGGCCCGCGAGCGCTTCGGGGCGCCGTACTCGATCCGGTACTCGTCCACGGAGTCGGGCGGAG
>VXNG01000071.1 GCA_009840695.1 Acidimicrobiaceae bacterium | reverse complement strand
CGGATCTTCGCCGGACTGGTCGCAGTGCTGTGTCCCCACCGGGCCCGAGAGATCGTCGCCGCGGTCCGCCGCGACGCGCCGGCCCATCCATCCCCCAACGCGGGGGTGGCCGAGGCGGCGTTGGCGGCTGCGCTGGGTCGCCGACTCGGAGGGCCTCTGCGCTACGGGACCGTCACCGAGGACCGACCGCTGCTAGGCGACGGGCCCAGGCCCGAACCCGAGGACGTGCCAACCGCGGTTCGTATCGCGGACCGGGTGGAATGGGCGGCCGTCATCCTTCTTGCCCTCATATGGCTTCCTGGCCGGTTGGATCGCCTAACCCGCCGGCACTACTCGCTCTGAGGGGCTCTCGCTGGTCCTCAACTTTGCATTGGGAACGTCCCCGGCCTAGGACGACAAGGTGGTGACTACTGCTGCCCGTCTGGATGCTGGGCCACTCGAGTTCAACGCCGAGTCGCTCCGCTCAGATGGGGATGCGCCTGACGTCGAAGTGCTCGAACAGGTGCAGCGACGGGTGTTGTGGCTGGCGACGCGAATAGTCGATGCGGCCAACCGGCGCGGCGAGACTGAGGTCAAAGTCGGCGGGCACCAGGCCTCGAGTGCGTCGATGGTCTCGATCATGACGGCGCTCTGGTTCGCGCATATCGACGCCGATGACAAGGTGGCGGTCAAGCCTCATGCCTCGCCGGTGTATCACGCGATCAAGTATCTGACCGGGGAGATCGACCGGTCTTGGCTCACAAGGCTGCGCCAGCGTGGCGGACTGCAGGCGTATCCGTCGCGTACGAAGGATCCGGATGTGGCGGACTTCTCTACCGGCTCTGTTGGCTTGGGGGCGGTAGCGCCGTTGTTCTCGGCAGTGACGCGGCGCTATACCGATGCAAGGTTCGGACCTGCGCCTAGGTCCAGGTTCGTGGCCCTCGTGGGCGACGCTGAACTGGACGAGGGCAACGTGTGGGAGGCGATCGCCGACCCCGTGACTGAGGGAGTGGCGAACTTCACGCTGGTAATCGACCTCAATCGCCAGAGCCTGGACCGTGTCATCCCCGGCATCCAGGCTCGCCGGTTGAAGGGATTCTTCGAGAACGCCGGTTGGCACGTCACTGAGGCCAAGTACGGATCGAAACTTCAAGCCGCATTCGCCCAGGCAGAAGGAGAGGCGCTACGCGAGCACCTCGATGAGATGTCGAACGAGGCGTACCAGCGTCTCTTTGCACTCCGGGGATCAGAACTCCGGAAGAAGTTTCTCGAAGGCGCTGACCGCGGAGTGGCGAGGCTCGTGGACCGGTTCGGGGATGATGAGCTGTTCACGACGGTCACTGATCTGGGAGGACACGACCTCGCGATGCTCGTAGAGACGTTCCGCGACTGCGACGCGGTCCGGGACCGGCCAAGTGTCGTCTTCGCGTACACGATCAAGGGATGGGGCCTCCCCATCGCGGGCGATCCACTCAACCATTCTGCGCTCCTGACCCAGGATCAGATCGATGCGCTCCGCCGCCAGGTCGGCTTGGACGAGGCGTCGGAGTGGGATCGCTTCGACCCGGACTCCGCGGCGGGTCGGCTCTGCGCCGACGTGGGTTCGCGAATCAACAACACCCCGCCACCACGTCGGCCGACGCTACCGATCCCTGCCCGGTCGTCAGAATTGGCGCGTCAAGGCAAGGTCTCGTCCCAAGAAGCATTTGGTCGGGCACTGAGGCGTCTTGCCGACATCGACGACGTGGGCAGCCGGATCGTGACCGTCGCTCCTGACGTGTCGGTGACCACAAGCCTCGGGGGCTGGATCAACAAGGTCGGCGTGTACTCCCACGATGTACGGGACGATCATGGGGGTGCGGACCAGCTGCTGAAATGGGCGCCCTCGCCATCGGGGCAGCACTTCGAGCTGGGCATCTCCGAGATGAATCTGTTCATGCTTCTCGGTCAGCTTGGGCTCAGCCACGAACACCACGGTGAGCATCTGCTGCCGATCGGGACCGTGTATGACCCGTTCGTGCTTCGCGGGCTCGACGCCTTCATCTATAGCGCGTACAGCGACGCTCGGTTCGTGGTGGCGGGGACGCCGGCCGGGGTGACTCTCGCCCCGGAGGGCGGAGCTCATCAGTCGACCATTACCGCGTCGGTCGGGGCTGAGCTCCCCAATGTCTGCTACGCAGAGCCGTGTTTCGCAACCGAGGTGGACTGGCTGCTATGCGACGCTCTTGCCCGCCTTGCTCCCGCCGACGGGGAGAGCACCTACCTCCGTCTGTCGACTCGTCCCATCGATCAACAACCCTTCAACGAGGCGCTTGACCGCTACGGCGAGGCACGACTGCGCGAACTCGTAGTCGACGGCGGCTACCGGATCGCCGAACCCCGTGACCGGAACCGACCGGGCGTCACGATCGTGGCCACCGGAGTCATGGTGCCCGAAGCGCTCGCCGCGGCTGGGGAGCTGGACGCCGAGGGAGTGGACGCAACGGTTATCCATCTCACGAGCCCTGATCGGGCCTATCGCTCCTGGCAGGGTCGCCATCGGACGGGTGCCCAGAGCGCCACCGTCGTTCGTCGCCCCAGCCATCTGCACATGCTTGTTCCGGCGAGCGAGCGGAGCCGCCCGATCGTCAGCGTGCACGATGCAGCCAGCCACTCGTTGGCGTGGCTCGGATCAGCGATCGGGGTCCCGCAAGTCGCTTTGGGTGTCGACCGATTCGGGGAGTCCGGGACGATCTCCGACCTGCACGAGATCGCCGGAATCTCCACCGGCAACATAGTCAACGCCGCACTAATCGCGATCCACGAGGCTGAGCCGAACTGATCGAGCCGGCGGTCGCCTCACGTGCCC
>VXNG01000099.1 GCA_009840695.1 Acidimicrobiaceae bacterium | reverse complement strand
CGAGGCCTGCAAGTACACAGCCGAGGACCGGGTGTGCATCCCGGTGCCGTTCTATCACTGCTTCGGGATGGTGCTGGGCAACCTGGCCTGCACAACCCACGGCTCGGCCATGGTGATCCCCGCCGCGGGATTCGACGCTGCGGCCACACTGCATGCGTGCGCCCGGGAGCGCTGCACCAGCCTCTACGGGGTGCCGACGATGTTCATCGCTGAACTTGGTGAACCCGACTTGGCTGGCTATGACCTTTCATCGCTGCGCACCGGGATCATGGCCGGGTCACCGTGCCCGATCGAGGTGATGCGCCAGGTAGTGGAGCGCATGAACATGAGCGAGGTCACCATCGCCTACGGCATGACCGAGACCTCCCCGGTTTCAACTCAAACCTCGGCCGGCGATCCTCTCAAGAAGCGGGTAACCACGGTGGGGCGGGTGCATCCCCATGTCGAGATCAAGATCGTCGATCCCGAGACCGGCGAGACCGTGCCCCGGGGCACCGGCGGCGAGTTCCGCACGAGGGGCTACTCGGTGATGTTGGGCTACTGGAATGACGAGGCTCGCACCGCGGAAGCCATCGACACTGACGGCTGGATGCACACGGGCGACCTGGCCGTGATGGACGACGAGGGCTATGTGAACATCGTCGGCCGGATCAAGGACATGATCATTCGCGGCGGCGAGAACGTGTACCCCCGCGAGGTCGAGGAGTTCCTCTACACCCACCCGGACATCGTTGAGGTGCAGGTGATCGGTGTACCAGATGTGCGCTACGGCGAGGAGATCATGGCCTGGGTCCAGTTACGCGCCGGTGCCGACACGACCGCGGCGGACATCAAGGACTTCTGCCGGGGCACCATCGCCCACTACAAGGTGCCCCGCTACATCAAGTTCACCGACGCCTTCCCGATGACCATCACCGGCAAGATCCAGAAGTTCAAGATGCGCGAGACCTCGATAGCCGAGTTGGGCCTCGAAGACGCCGCCGAAGTGCGGAGCGCATAGCGCGATGAGCCTCACTCAAGAACAACTCGACTTCCGCGCCGTGCTGCGTGACTTCGCCAATACGGAGATCGCCCCTCACGCCGAGGCCTGGGACCGCGACCACATCTTCCCAACTGCGACCGTCGAGGCAATGGGCGACCTAGGCCTGTTCGGGCTCATCTTCGACGAGGAGCACGGCGGCGCCGGCGCAGACTTCACAACGCTGTGCATCGCCATAGAGGAGATCGGCCGCGCCGACCAGTCGATGGGCATCACCCTGGAAGCCGGAGTGTGCCTAGGAGCCAAGCCGCTCGCGGAGTTCGGCTCATCGGACCAGAAGGACGCCTACCTGCCCGACCTCGTCGCAGGCCGGTCGCTGGCAGGCTTCGGCCTCACCGAACCAGACGGCGGTTCCGACGCCGGTGCCACCAAGACACGAGCTGTGCTGGACTCCTCCGGTGCTGCACCGCAGTGGGTGATCGACGGCGCCAAGACCTTCATCACCAACTCCGGAACCGACATCACGAGCCTCGTGACGGTCACCGCGCTCACCGACGACGGCGTGTCGTCGATCATCGTGCCCACGGGCACACCCGGGTTCATCGTGGAGCCGCCGTACCGCAAGATGGGCTGGCACGCCTCCGACACCCACGGCCTCGTATTTGAGAACTGCCGGGTACCGGAGTCGAACCTTCTCGGCCGGGCCGGACAAGGCTTCCAGCAGTTCCTTGCCACCCTCGACGACGGCCGCATAGCCATCGCCGCGCTGGCCGTGGGACTCATCCAGGCCTGCTTGGACGAATGCACCGCCTATGCCAAAGTGCGCCAAGCCTTCGGCAAGAGCATAGGCAACTACCAGGCCGTCGCGTTCAAGTGCGCCGACATGGCCGTGGCCGCCGAGACTGCCCGCCAGATGACCTACACCGCCGCCGCGCTCAAAGACGCCGGCCAGCCCTTCAAGAAGGAGGCCGCCATCGCCAAGCTCTACGCCACCGAAGCCGCGGTGGCAGCCACCAGGGATGCCACCCAGATCTTCGGCGGCTACGGCTTCATCGACGAAACCCGGGTGGCGCGCTTCTACCGCGACGCCAAGATCCTCGAAATCGGCGAAGGCACCAGCGAGATCCAACGCCTAGTGATCTCCCGAGAACTAGGCCTCGGAACAGCAGCATGAATCCTCTGCAAGTATGTATAATACGTACGTGCCCAACAAGACGATCAGCGTGCCCGACGACGTTGTGCCGATTATTGACAGCCTCGAGGTTCCCTTCTCGAGGTGGGTGACCGACCAGCTTCGCCTCCACTCGGCTCAGACGACGACGACCTTCGCCCAACAGCTCGTGGCCGACGCTGCGCTCGCAGCCGGCGAAGCGTTGACCGAGCGGGACGCACGCGCCGTAGCTGAGCGGATGGAGCGGTCTGCGCCGTGGTAGCGCGCGGCGCGGTGTACTGGATCAACCTCGACAGGCGTCGACCGTGTGTCGTCGTGTCCTCCCGCGATGTCCTAGGGGTTGACGTTTGGCAGACCCATGTCGTGCCACTGACTTCCAACCTCGACAGGGCTGGCCTCGCCGGCAACGTGCTGCTGGAGTCAGCGGCGACGGGTCTGCCCAAAGACTCTGTCGCGGTGCCACTGGGGTTGGAGTTGGTCGACCGGTCCTGGCTGACGGACTATGCGGGACAGTTGCCCGACGCCCTCACCGATGCCATCGACGACGGCCTGCGAGCCGTGCTGGGACTGTAGGCCAGCCCTTCACCAGCCTCCTCCGAAGTCGCCGCCGCCTCGCGCGTCGCCGGCACCCCCGAAGCATCCGCCCCAAAAGGCCGCCGCCCAGGCTAGCCCCACGGCGCGTCACGACCCGGCGGCGGGTCC
>VXNG01000138.1 GCA_009840695.1 Acidimicrobiaceae bacterium | reverse complement strand
CATCCCCGAGTTCGCCCTGCTCACCAAGATCGCCCGGGGCCGGGTCGTCGCCGCGTTCTTCGCCTACGTGTTCGTCGTGGCCACCGCTGCCGGCCTGCTCACCGACCTGATCCTGTAGAACATCCAGCGAGAGCCGGCGGCGGCTGGGCTGCGTCTATTGCAGCATCGGTGCTGACCGACTGCGGGACCGCCGTAGAAGCCCGGGCGCCCGGTGTGATCACTCGTGCCGGAGTGCGTCGTCACTGGTGTGGCGGCCGGATGACACGGGCGGGCTGGCCGGCGCCGGGTCTGCCGCCTCCAGCACGACCTCGTGAAGCGTGCCCGTGAAGCTGAACGGGGGGCGATAGTCGTCGCACACCGGGAGCCCCTGATCGTGCCCGACGAACAGGCCGGGGTGGCCGTGCTGCCACCGGGCCGGCAGGTCGGTCGGGATTTCCGTCGCCGCCACAGTGTCGCCGTCGAGGAACATGAGCAGACCGCCGCCGGCAGGGGCGGGACGGAACTTGACTCCGGCTTGGTGGCTCCCCGCACCGATCGGAACATCGGCCTCGGCCCGGAACACCGTCCCGTGCAGGCTCAAGGCGAACACCATGCGGTCCTGGAGCGCGTACCACGCCCATCCCTGGTTCCAGTCGCCCAGCGCGCACAGTACGCCCTCGGTCCCTTGGCTTCCCGCCTCGAACCGGGCGATGATGCGGAATCCCGCACGCAGCTCCGGGAGCACGAGCTCGGACACCGGCCCACCGCCCGGCCGGAAGGTCATCCGCCGCGGTGGGCGCTGCGGCGGCTCGGCCACCGACGTGCGACCCCACAGGCGATCATCGAGCGGGAACACGCCGTTGTCCTCGGCCTCGGCATTCCACCGGGCGACGAGGTCGTCGACGACCTCTGGATGGCGGCCCGAGATGTCGAGGGCCTCCGCGAAGTCCTCGTCGAGGTTGAACAAGGCCCAGTGGTCGTCCTCGAAGCGATGGCTCCCCGCGATCAAGGACCGCTCCAGCACAGGAGTCGGCCCGACATGGTCGGTGGTCGCCTTCCACCCGTCGTGGTAGATCGACCGGGACCCGACCATCTCGAAGTACTGGGTCGACCTGGGGCTCGGCGCGTCCGCAGCCGTGAACGTGTCCAGCAGGCTGCGGCCGTCGATCGAGAGCTGCCCGTGCCCATCGATGTAGCGCGGGGCCTCCACCCCGCAGGCGTCGAGGATCGTCGGCAACAGATCGACGGCATGGCAGAACTGGCTCCGCACCGCGCCCGGCTCGCCGATCCTGCCCGGCCACCGCACGATCAGCGGCGTGCGGACACCGCCGAGCCAGGTGAACCGCTTCCAGAGCCAGAACGGCGCGTTGCCGGCCCAGGCCCATCCCCAGGCGTAGTGGTTGAACGACCTCAACCCGCCAAGCAGCTCGACCCTGGCCAGAGTCTCGGGGCGATCACCCTCGTGGTCGCCGACGACCCGGTGATAGTTGGCCGATCCGACCAGCCCGCCCTCCGAGCTGGTCCCGTTGTCGGAGAGCACCAGCACGATCGTGTTGTCGAGCACGCCGATGGTCTCGAGGAACGAGAGAACCCGGCCGACCTGGGCGTCGGTGTGGGTCAGGAAGCCGGCGTACACCTCCATGCCGCGGGCGCACAGCCGCTGCTCATCGGCCGGGAGATCGTCCCACCGCTGAACCCAGGAGGGACGGGGGGTGGGCTCGGTGCCTCGGGGGACCACGCCGATCTGCTGCTGGCGGGCCACGGCCGCGTCACGCCAGCGCTCCCACCCGGCATCGAACGCTCCCGCATACGGGTCGGACCATAGCTCGGGCACGTGATGGGGCGCGTGCATCGCGCCGGGAGCGACGTAGAGGAAGAACGGGCGGCCAGGGCGGGCGTGCTGCTGGTCTCGCACGAACCCGATGGCGCGGTCGGCAAGATCCTCAGTCAGGTGGTAGCCCTCGAAGGGCGTGGTGGGCGCGGGCACCGAGCTGTTGTCCGCGACCAGGTCCGGGGACCACTGGTTCGTCTCGGCGCCGAGGAACCCGTAGAAGCGCTCGAAGCCCATGCCGAGAGGCCAGCGCTCGAAGGGTCCGGCGGCGCTGCGTTCCCAAGTCGGGGTGAGATGCCACTTCCCTACCGCGAACGTGCTATAGCCCGAGTCCCGCAGCATCCTGGGCAACGTTCCGGCCGACGGGGGAATGTGAGCCGAATATCCAGGCGCAGTGCCGGGCACCTCGGTGAGCCAACCCATGCCCACCCGATGGTGGTTGCGGCCGGTGAGGATGCAGGCTCGAGTCGGCGAGCAGAGCGCAGTGACGTGGAACCGGTTGTACCGGAGCCCCTCGCCGGCGACGCGGTCGATGTGGGGAGTGTCCAGGTCGGATCCGAAACATCCGAACTGCGCAAAACCCAGATCATCCAGGACGATCAGCACCACGTTCGGCCGGCTTGCCTGTTCGGTCACGGTCGGCGTGCGCGGGCTCATGCAGCAGCGTAGGCCGCCGCGGGTCCGAGGCTCCATCCGCGGTCCCTCAATCGACAACGCCATTCCTGCCCGATACCCGGGCCACGGGATAGTGTCGGCGCGTGGCCGGGCTCGGTGCGGGTCTCTCCGCGGATCAGCTCGACGAGCTAAGCCGCAATGGGTTCCTGGCCATCGAGAGCCTGTTGACCGACGAGGATCTCGCTCCGGTCTACGACGAGTACGAGCGGATCCTCGACGGCCGGGTCGACCGCCTGCTCGCGGCCGGCACGCTGAGCGAGCGGCCCGCCGGTGGATTCGGTGACCGCTACTCGGCTGTGCTGGCTGCCGATCCGCTCTCGCACCGATGGTTCAACATCTCGCTGCCGTTGATCAACGGGCCCGTCGATGCC
>VXNG01000185.1:1158-2872 GCA_009840695.1 Acidimicrobiaceae bacterium | reverse complement strand
CGACTGGAAGAGCCTCTGAGTCTCCTCGTTGAGGTGCTCGCGGGTGATCTCATCCACCGCGCCGAATGGCTCGTCGAACAGGAACAGCGGCGGTTTCAGGGTGAGGGTGCGGGCCAGCGAGGTCCTCATCTTCATGCCGCCCGACAGCGACTTCGGATAGTGGTTCTCGAAGCCGGTCAGGCCGACCAGCTCGATGGCCGCGGTCGACAATGATCGGCGCTCACCGGAGTCGAAGCCGTGCAGCTCGGCAAAGAGCTCCACGTTCTGGCGCACGGTGCGCCACGGCAGCAGGGTGGCGTCCTGGAATACGTAGCCCAGGCGGTCCCTGTCGACCTCGACGCTGCCCGCGGTGGGCTCCAGGAGGCCCGAGGCGATTCGCAGCAGTGTGGACTTTCCGCACCCGGAAGGGCCGACGATGGTCACGAACTCGCCCTTGTCGATCGACAGCGTGATGTCACGCAGCGCTTCGGTTCCGTCGGGGAAGATCATGCCTATCCCGTCAAAGGACAGGGCACCGTTTGTGGTCGCGGTGGTCACCAGATCCGTCTCCCCCTTCGTGGCCGACGATGCACACGGTTGCTGATCGCAGGGAAAACCATACAGTACCGCCACCAGTGACTGACCAGACCGGGTAACGAATCGTGAGAGTCCTCCTGCTAGACGGCTACGACCCCTCAGAACCCGACCGCCGCGTGGTGGATGAGGCGGTGGCCGAACTGAATGCGGGGCGCCACGAGGTGGACCTGCTGGCTGTGCACGCCTTCAACGCGGTGATGTCCGCAGCAGAGCGAGTCGCGTACCACAGCGATCAGCCCGTGATCTCCGATGACGTCCGGGACTCGGCCGAGAGGCTGCAGGCCGCGGAGGCCCTGCTCTTCTGCTATCCGACCGTTGCGTTCAACGTGCCGGCAGCGATGAAGGGCTGGCTGGAGCGGGTTCTGGTGCCCGGAGTCGCGTTCGTGTTCGACGACAAGCACCGGGTCAGGCCGGGCATGGAGAACATCCGGCGGATCGGGGCGCTCACCACCAGCCCGCACGGCCGCTGGGCCCGGCTGCGAAGCCGGGACGCAGGCAAGCGCACCACGGCCCGCACCTTGCGGCTAAGTGCCCACAAGCGCTGCCGCACCACCTTCGTCGCCATACCCACCCCCGCCGACGACGAGGGCATAGCCAGGATCCGCAAGGCCCTGCGCCGCTGGTAAGACCCGCCGGCCCGACCCGCCGGCCGGAGGGCCCGTTCAGGAGCCCGGCAGCAGGGGCAGCACTTCCTCTGCGATGCGGTGCAGGTGCTCCTCGACCTCTTCGTAAGGGTCGCCGGGCATGGCCGGGAACAGCAGCAGGTTCTCCAGACCGATCTGCTCGTCGTACCAGTTGATGGTTTCGGCCACGTCGGTGGCCTTCCCGACCAGGCACATCTTCTGATCGATGGACTGCTCCAGGGTGGGGATCAGCCCCGGCTTGGCCGGTTTGCCGTCGGGACCCATGTATCCCTTGCTCCAGCCGTAGGGACCGAGGAACTTCCAGAACTCGTCGTGGCCGTCGCGCACCGACGCCACCGCCTCCTCATGGCTGTCGCCGACCCGCACGTTGAGCACCAGCAGGCGGTGCTCGCCCCGGTCCAACTCACGGCCGTGCTCGGCTGCGTAGATCTCCGCGAACTTCTCCCAGCGCATCTTCACGAAGGAGTGGTGGTTGTTCCAGAACACCCCGCCCC
>VXNG01000185.1:0-1148 GCA_009840695.1 Acidimicrobiaceae bacterium | reverse complement strand
CTCGAGGGTGGGGGGCGAGGTGATCGCCTGCCAGATCTCGTAGGGGTAGAGCGGTCGCGGCACCAGCGACAGTTCGGTCACGAAGCCTCCCCGATCCGGGATCCCCGCCGGAGGGAAGTCGTACACATCGCCGTGGAAGCTGAACGTCTCGTTGTCCAGCGCCAGGCGGATGACCTGCATCGCCTCGTCGAACTGCTTGCGGTTGAGTTCGTCGGCGGCGGCCTTGTCGGGATTGTCGAAACTGCCGATCTTGGTGCCCAGCGTCTCCGCTTCACGGGGCACCGTGCCCCTTCCGACGCCGAGGATGCCCCGGCCGCCTGAGACGTTGTGCATCGTGGCGAAGTCCTCGGCCAGACGGAGCGGATGCCACTGCGGCACGATGTTGAACGCCATACCGATGCGGATGTTCTCGGTGCGCTCGGCCAGGATCGTGCCCACCAGGATCCCGTTGGGGATGACCTCGTAGCCCTCGTATTGGAAGTGGTGCTCGGTCAACCAGTACGAGTCGAAGCCCAGCCGGTCGCACACCACGCCGGCATCGATTATCTGTTCAGTGGCCCGCCACACCTCCTTGGAGCTGTAACGACGGTCGGTGGGGGCCGGCGGGCCTGCGCTGGCATCGGGGAACTCGACCCCACCGAACAGGAACACGCCGGTACGCACGATGCCTACTGTAGAACCGATTCAGCAGTCACGAACGACTCGGTAGGCCCGCATGGTGGCCTCGCGGCACCACTGCCCCATCGCCTCGTCGACCGCCGCGACCTCTGATCGAGGCACGGCGTCCCACGCCTCCATCGACTCCCATCGGATCACGGCGTGCACCCTGCCGGGATCGTCGTCGGCGACCCACATCTCCTTGCCGGCGAAACCGGGGCGGCTCTCCAGGTAGCGGCTCCAGTGAAGCTCCTCGACGGCCAACCACTGCTCACGCTCGTCGGGGTCCACCTCGAAGGTCAGGAACTCGATAACCACGGACTTCAGGGTAGGGGCCAGCGCGGCGTAGGGTGAGAGGATGACCGAGGCAGTCCGCGACCTTCGCAGCTACATGGCGGTTGCCGAGGCCGCGGGGATGCTGAACCGCATCTCACGTCCCGTGAGCCTCGAGCATGAGCTGGCCGACGTGGCCGCCGCGCTGGAGCGCTCCG
>VXNG01000122.1 GCA_009840695.1 Acidimicrobiaceae bacterium | reverse complement strand
GGCGTCACCATCTGGACCGCGTACGAGTCGCTCACCATGTGGTTCTACGCCAACGACTGGATCCCGTCGGTGGAGTGGGGCTCGGCGTGGCCGTACCTGTCGGTGCTCACGGTCGGGGTGTTCCTGTGGTCGGTGACCCACTTCTACTTGAACCACCGGCTGCTGCACGTCCGCTGGTTATATGACCAAGCCCACTACCTGCACCACCGCAACGTGAACACCGGGCCCTGGACCGGCATCTCGATGCACCCGCTGGAGCACCTGATCTACTTCAGCGTGTTCGCGCTGTGGTGGGTGGTGCCGGCCCACCCGTTCATCGTGATCCTCGGCGGCCTGTTCCAGGGCGTGTCGCCGGCGGTGTCGCATTCGGGGTTCGAGCGATTCGAGGTCGGCCGGCGCGAGGGACGCAGCGCGCCGGGCGCCGACTACTTCCACCATCTGCACCACCGCTACTTCGAGTGCAACTACGGCAACCGGCCCGTGCCCATCGACAAGCTGTTCGGCACCTTCCACGACGGCACCCCCGAAGCCCACGCCCGCATGCGCCGACGCATGAAGGCCCGCCGCGGCACCCAGGCAAGCCTCCCGTCCTGACACCCATGCACCCGCAGTAGCGTGCGGGTATGGACACGCTGCAGCGCTACCGGGCCCGGCTGGGGGCCTCGGTCAGCGGGCTGTTCTCCCATGGCGAGATACCCCTGCAGCGCACCGCCAACTATCCCGGCGACGCTGGGTTGTGCGGGCCGGGTTCGGTGAGCTGGAAAGCGATCGGCGACGTGAGCGTGTTCGTGGGGGCCATCCGGGCGCTGCTGATCCAGGCCGCCCATCCCGAGGCGGTGGCCGGAGTCGACGACCACAGCCGCTACCGCGACGACCCCATGGGCCGCCTCAACCGGACGGCGTTCTACGTGACGTCGGCGACGTTCGGGGCCATGCCGGAGGTAGAGGAGGCGGTGGACCGCGTCCGGGCCGCCCACCACGGCGTGAGCGGCACCTCGCACCGCGGAATGGCTTACGACGCAACGATGCCGGAGCTGGCCGCCTGGGTGCACAACACCCTCACAGAGTCGTTCCTAGTGTCGTACCGGGAGTTCGGGCTGGGGCTGACCGAAGCCGAGGCGGACCGGTTCGTGGTCGAGCAGGCCCAGGTGGGGGCCATGCTCGGGGCCGCTCCCCTGCCCCAGACCGCGGCCGAGCTGCAAACCTGGGTCCGCACCCATCCCGCGTTGGAGCCCAGCCCCGGGATGCGGTCCGCGGTGGACTTCCTGCGGCAGCCGCCCCTGCCTGGCCGCCAGCGGGTCGGCTATGACGTGCTGATGCATGGCGCAATCAGCACCATGCCCCCCGAACTGACCAGCGTGCTCGGCCTCAAGGCCCGCCCCGGCGCTCGCCTGACCACGACCACGCTGTTGACCTTCCTGCGCTGGGGACTCCGCAACAGCCCCTCGTGGCGAGCCGCCCTGGACCGCTGCGGCGCCCCCTACGACCCGGCCAAGTTCCGCGAGATGCCCCAACCGTGACCACCGAGCCCGACGCCGACACGCCGGCCACCGGCCATGGCAACGCCGCTAGTAGCGACGGTGAGAGCTGGCAGGCCGGATTGAACCTCACGGGGTCGCTGCGCGAGGCCATGGACGCGCCGCCGACGGTGTACGAGATCGTTGGCGGCCAGCCGTTCTTCGACGAGCTAGTCGACCGCTTCTACGACGCCGTCGAAGACGACGCGCTCCTCCGGCCCATGTACCCGCGCGACATGGGGCCGTCGCGGCGGCGGCTGGCAGGCTTCCTGGCCCAGTACTGGGGCGGGCCCCCGCACTACAGCGAGGAGCGCGGCCACCCCCGCCTGCGCATGCGGCACTTCCCGTTCGCCATCGGCTGGGCCGAGCGAGACGCCTGGATGGCACACATGACCGCCTCGCTCGACGCGGCCACCATCGCCGACGGCACCGGCCGCCCCCTGCCGGCCGAGATCCGGGCCGCCATGTTCGATCACTTCGACAACGCGGCCACCCACCTCATCAACCAGCCGGCGGACTAGCGCTCGCGCGCCCGCGCCCGATGCTTCTTGATGTAGTTGACCTCACAGGAGGCGGTGAACTACATCAAGAACGAGTCGGAGGCGTGAGCAGGTGGCGGCCGGCGAAGACGGCCGGCGGGTGGATGCGGCCTTCGTGCTGCACCAGGTCGCCGTGCAGCCAGGTGGCGTCGATGCCGTCGGGCGGCACCAAGGGGTCCTCGTAGCTGTTGCGCTCGGTGACCCGGTCCCAGTCGAACAGCACCAGCGACGCGTCGGCCCCCTCGCGCAGCACGGGGCTGGGCAGGCCCATGAACTCGCACGGCATCACCGCCAGGCGGTGGACAACCTCGACTAGGTCGATGCCGAGTTCCCGAGCCATGCGCAGCGCCTTGGGGAAGGATCCCAGCGAGCGGGGATGGGGCTTCTGTCCCGGCCCGGGCATCAGGCCGTCGGTGCACAGCGCCATGTTCGGGCGGCGGAAGAACTTCTCGACAGTGGCCTCGTTGCCGTAGTGGCTGATGATGGCAACCTCGCCCCGGTTGTGAAGGAAGAAGTCGCAGACCGCGTCGTGGGCCTCGATGGAGTTCATATCGGTCACGCCCGCAGCCAGCACGACGTCCGAGAAGCGCTTGCCCAGGAACTCGTCGCCCACGCCCTCAAGCACCCCCGCGATCTGGACGCCCTCCAGGCCGCCGCAGAACGCCACGAAGTTGTCCCAGCCGGCGCCGTCGGCGTAGATCTTCTCGAAAGCGAACCGGCGCACGTCGTCGTCGGTCAGCCGGGCCATGAACTCGGCCCGGGTGCCCGAGCGCACCTCCGGCGGGAACAGCGCGTCGGCGGTGGTGCTGCCCGCGGTATAGG
>VXNG01000094.1 GCA_009840695.1 Acidimicrobiaceae bacterium | reverse complement strand
AGCAACGAGTTCACCTGGAACGATCCGTGAGCACTGCAGCCGACAGCTCACCGGACAGCGGCGTACCGACCATCCGCTACGAGCCCGACGACCCTTGCCCTCCCCTGACGCTGGTGGGTGTCGGCCTCCAGGGGATGCTGCTGATCCTGGCGACGATCGTGGCGACCGTGGCTGTCACCGGCTGGGGAGGCGGCCAGGACGATGCCTACCTCCAGTGGGCGGTGTTCGCCGCTTTGGTGGTCGCGGGCGCGCTGGTCGCTCTCCAGGCCAGCCGAGTCTGGCAGGTCGGGACGGAGCATCTCGTCCTGATGGGTCCCTCTGCCAACTTCGTGGCTGTCTCAGTTCTGGCGCTGGAGGCAGGAGGTCCCGCTCTCATGGCGAGCCTCACCGTCGCTTCCTCTCTCTTCTACCTGATGCTGGCGCGGTGGCTGCCGCGGCTGCGACGGATAGTCACTCCGGTCGTCACCGGCACCGTGGTCATGCTCATAGCGGTGTCGGTCTTCCCGATCGTGCTGGACCGGATCCGGGATGCCCCCGAGGGTGCGTCGAACGCCGTGGGGCCTGTCGTCGCGGTGGTGACGCTGGCCGTGGCCACCGCACTGGGCTTGCGCGCGCCCCGGCTTCTGCGACCCTGGTCGCCGGTGCTGGCGCTGCTCGCTGGATGCGTCACGGCAGCCCTGTACGGGAGCTACGACCTCCAGCCGGTGCGCGACGCTTCCTGGGCCGGCATCCCGACCGGAGGTTTCGCCGGGCTGGACCTGACCTTCGGCCTGGACTTCTGGACGCTGCTCCCCGCGTTCGTCGTGGTGACCCTCATGGGCGGCGTCAAGAACACCGCCGACAGTGTCATCGTGCAACAGGCCTCGCGCCGCACGCCCAGGGTGACCGACTTTCGACTGGTGCAGGGCGCGCTCAAGGCCAACTGCTTGGGGATCCTGCTGTCGGGTCTGGCCGGCACAGTGGCGACAACCTTCTACACGTCGCGCACCTTGACATTGATCACCCTCACATCGGTGGCCGCCCGGCGGGTCGGCTACGTGATCGGAGCGGCCATCGCCGTGCTGGCCCTGTTCCCGAAGCTCTTGGCCGTGTTGATATCCATCCCGAGCCCTGTCATGGGGGCCTACATCCTCATGGCGGTGGGGATGCTGTTCCTCAACGGTGCGCGAACTCTGATGAAGGACGGGCTCGACGGGCAGAAGGCTCTGATCGCGTCGGTGTCCTTCGCGGTGGGAGCCAGCCTCGACCAGCAGACACTGTTCGGCGACCTTCTGGGCGAGAGCTGGTCCCCGCTGCTCGACAACGGTGTCGTCGCCGGCGCGGCGACCGCGATACTGCTGACGCTATTCC
Organism: Acidimicrobiaceae bacterium; assembly: GCA_009840695.1. The sequence continues at coordinate 1,574 of VXNG01000094.1, read as the reverse complement.
TCGACGCCACGAGCCCGGCGCGCCAGGCTCGCCTGGAGGTTGAGCTCAGCACTGCGTCGTTGCCCCAGCTTGACGAGTTCCTCGACGAGATCGCCTCGAGCATCGGCTGGAACTCGATCTCCAGGCAGCGACTGCGGTCTGCTGGCGAGGAGACGCTGATGAGCCTGGTCGAGCCGGCTGACTTCGAGATGGTTGCCGACGGACGGAGCGAGGACGTACCGGGCGACCGCCCGGCCCGGTTCATCGTCATTGCCCGCCCGGGCGACAGCCTGGTGGAGTTGGAGTTCCTCGCCGTGTTCGACGAGGAGAACCTCGAGGAACGGCTCGAGTACCTCAGCGAAGAAATGGAGGGCTCCCAGGGATGGGAGGAGGGTGAGATCTCGCTGCGCTTGCTGCGCCACTACGCGTCGTCCGTGCAACATCAGAAGTACCACGGCCTCGACATCGTCACCGTGCAAGTCAGAGGGTCGCGCTAGCCGCCTCGAACGTCAGATCACACCGTCTGCCCGGAGCCGGTCGAGACAGGTTGGTTGAGTTCGATCATGTTGCCGGCCGGGTCGAAGAAAAACGTCTGGCGCGCCGGCGTCCCCGGCAGCGGCCTGGGGTCGTCCACCTCCACGCCCCGGTCCCGCAGCTCGGCCACCGCGGCATCGATGTCGTCCACCTTGAAGGCCCAGTGCTGGCCCTTGGGCGGCACCCAGCCCTCGACCTCGATCAGGTGCACCTCGCCGCCGCCGGGGGTCTGCAGCCAGCGGCCGTCGAATGCGAAGTCGGGCCTCGCCAGCACGACCATGCCCAGCACGTCGGTGTAGAAGGCCGCCGCCGCCTCCACGTCAGGCACGTTGATCGACACGTGGTGAACCGGCCCGAGTTCCATGAACTCCAAGTTAGCGACTCAGCGCCGCTGGCAGGCGGGGCACCAAGTGGTGCCCCGGGCGTCGATGATCCTGCGGCGCAGCTCCGAGCCGCAGCGCTCGCAGGGCTCGCCGGCCCGCCCGTAGCAGCGCAGATGATGCTGGTTGCGCCCCGACGATCCATCCAGAGCGGCGTAGTCGCGCAGCGTGGTGCCGCCGTGGCGGAGCCCCGACTTGAGCGCCACGCGGATGGCATCAGCCAGCCGGTGGGCCCGGGGCTTCGACACGTAGCGGGCGGCAGGGTTGATCTGGGCCAGCCACAGAGCCTCGTCGGCGTAGATGTTCCCCACCCCCGCCACCGGCCGCTGCGACAGCAGCTGGGTCTTCACGCACCGCCGGCTGGCGCTCAGCGCTCGCCACAGGCTGTCGCCGGTGAATTCGTCGCTGAAGGGCTCGGGACCGAGACGGTCGAGGGTGGCGATGGTCTCGTAGCAGCCCGCATTCACCACATGGACGCGCCCGAACCTCCGGATGTCATGGAGCGCGAGCACCTCGTCGTCGTCCAGGCGCCACCAGGCCCGCAGGTGCCGATGGTCACGATCGGCGTCGCGGCAGATGGACAGCCGGCCGGTCATCCCGAGATGGATGACCAGCTCGCATCCGGCTTCGCTGCCGTCGTCAAGGGCGAGGATGAGATACTTGCCGCGGCGGCCGACGGCT
>VXNG01000101.1 GCA_009840695.1 Acidimicrobiaceae bacterium | reverse complement strand
AGGGCGAAGCCCGTGTCGGTCGTTTCGGCTCGACGACAGGACCCGCCGACCGGTCCGGGAATACTGCCCCTCAGGGGCGTTCTGGCAAAGCGGGCAGTACGTCTACTGCTTGCTGGCGGAGCCAGTGGTCGGCCAGCACCAGTAGAGCCATGGACTCGACCATGGGCACGGCCCGGGGCAGCACGCACGGGTCGTGGCGGCCCCGGGCGGCCAGGGTCGTCGCCTCGCCCTCGCGGGTGACGGTCTGCTGCTCGGAGGCGATGGTGGAGGTGGGCTTGAACGCCACCCGCACCACGATGTCCTCGCCGTTGGAGATGCCGCCCTGCACGCCGCCGGAGCGGTTCGACGCGGTGCGGATCCCGTATGAGGAGTCCGTTCTGAACGGATCGTTGTGTGACAGGCCGGTTAGGCGGGTTCCGCTGAAGCCGCTGCCGATCTCGAAGCCCTTGGCCGCCGGCAGCGACAGCATGGCCCCGGCCAGCGAGGCCTCCAGCTTGTCGAACACCGGCTCGCCCAATCCGGCGGGCACGCCCCGGCAGACGCATTCCACCACGCCGCCCAGAGAGTCGCCGTCGCGCCGGGCCGCTTCGATGGCCTCGATCATGCGGGCCGCGGCGTCCGGGGCGGGGCAGCGGGTGGGTCCGGCCTCCACGTCCTGGAGGGTGACTGCGGTCGGATCGGTGGCCGCTTCGATGTCGCTTACCGACTGCACCCATCCCAGTACCTCGATGCCGGCCGCGGTGTGCAGCAGCTTGCGGGCGATGGCCGCTGCCGCGACCCGGCCCACGGTCTCGCGGGCCGAGGCCCGGCCCCCGCCGGTCCAATCGCGGAAGCCGTACTTGGCGTCGTAGGTGAAGTCGGCGTGGGAGGGCCGGTACACGTCGCGTAGATGCTCGTAGGCCTCCGGGCGGGCGTCGGAGTTGCGCACCAGGATCGCGATCGGGGTCCCGGTCGTGTATCCGCCGAAAGTGCCCGACAGGACCTCGGCGGTGTCGGACTCGGCGCGCTGGGTGACGAGCCGGCTCTGGCCCGGGCGGCGCCGGTCGAGGTCGGCCTGAATGTCCGCGGGGTCGAGGGCCAGCCTGGGCGGGCAGCCGTCGACCACCACACCGACGCCGCCGCCGTGCGACTCGCCGAACGTGGTGACCCGGAAGAGGGTGCCGAACGTGCTGGCCATGTGTCCAGCATACGGACCTCTCTCGTAGCCCCGATTGTGGGGGTGCCCGGCCGGCGGGTCCTGTCGTCGAGCCGAAACGACCGACACGGGCTTCGCCCTATTCGTCGGTCGTTTGACTCGCCGCCACCCCCCGGCCTCGCACTCGCGCCTTGGGCTATCTCTGGGTGCCGCCCATGGCCTGGCCGGCCCGCCGGCACCCCTTAGTGGGTTGTCTATAGCTCTAGAAGGGCTTGTTCTACCACTTCGGGGAGGGCGGGGTGGATGTAGTACTGGTGGCGGGCCATCTGGTCGACCGTGAGATCAAAATGCATGCCCTGGATTAGCTGCTGGATCAGGGTGGACGCTTGGGGGCCGATGATGTGGGCGCCGAGGAGTCGGCGGGTCTCGGTGTGGGCGATCACCTTCACTGCGCTGGAGGTGTCCTCCATAGCCCAGCCGTAGGCGGCCGAGCTGAATGGCTGCACGTGGCTGCGATAGGGGAGTGAGCGCGCCCGGCAGTCCCGCTCGGTGAGGCCGACGCTGGCCACCTGGGGGTAACCGAACACGGCGTGAGGGATGAAGCGGTGATCGACATGGGCCGGGTCGTCGGGATGGGAGAGATTGTGGCGCACTACCCGGGCCTCGTGGTTGGCGACGTGCTTTAGCTGGACCGGATTGGTCACATCGCCCAGCGCCCACACTCCTTCTGCAGTGGTGCGCAGCTGGTCGTCGGTGACCACGTAGCCGGCCGGGTCAGTGTCGATGCCCCCGGCCGTCACGTCCAGCCGGTCGCCGTTGGGTATCCGGCCGGTGGCCACCAGTAACTCGTCGGCTCGCAGCTCGGTGCGCTCACCCTCGCCGTCCTGAACCTCAAGCACCACCTCGTTTCCGTCGCGGCGGGCGGCCAGCACCGGCGTGTTCATGCGAACGTCGAAGCGGCGGCTGTAGGCGTCGGTGAAGCGCTCCCGGATCTCGTCGTCCTCCCGGCGCAGGAAGGTGTCGCCTCGCAGCACGAACGTGACGTATGAGCCGAAGGCACCCATGACCGAGCCCAACTCGGCCGCGATGTAGCCGCCGCCGAGGACCACCAGCCGCTCTGGGAGGGCGTCGAGGCGCATGATCGTGTCAGAGGTGTGGTAGCCGCAGCTCTCCAGGCCCTCAATGGCGGGCAGGGCGGGCCGGGCTCCGGCCGCCACCACGATCCGCTCGGCGGTGATGGTCTCGTCTCCCACCGCCACCGTGCGCGGACCGGTGAACCGGGCGGTGCCGGTGTACACGTTCACGTTGGGCAGCCCCATGCGGTAATCGAGTCCGCCCGCGGCGATCGGGTCGATCCGGCCAAAGATCCGGTCGCGCACCGCGGGCCAGTCGACGCCGTTGAAGCGAGTGTGCACGCCGAGGTGCTCAGAGTCGGCGGCCAGCTCGGCCACCTCGGCGGCGTATACGAACATCTTGGACGGGATGCACCCGACGTTGAGGCAGGTGCCGCCGAACAGACCGTGCTCGGCGATGGCGACGTCCCAGTCGTCGTGCTCGGGCCCTATCACCGAGTTGCCCGAGCCCGCGCCGATGATCAGCAGGTCGAAGTGCCGCATCGAGCACGGCACCCTACCGCCGGGAGGTTAGGTGCCGGTGAAGTTGGGGGTGCGCTTCTGGGCGAAGGCCTTCGGGCCCTCCTTGGCGTCGTTGGAGCGGAACACCGCCTGGCCGTAGTCCCACTCGTGGCGCAGGGCGTCGTCGAGCTCCATGCCGTCGCACTCGTGCAGGGTGCGGG
>VXNG01000151.1 GCA_009840695.1 Acidimicrobiaceae bacterium | reverse complement strand
GGACGGCAAGGCCCAGGTCGAGGTGTTCAAGCGGCTCACCGACCAGTACCAGGCAGCCGGCGCCGACGGCCACGACGTGCTAGTGCTCAACATGCTGCCCGACCTGATCGACAAGATCGTCGCCACTGTGCAGAACGTGAGCATCGACCGGGTCGCGGTGGTGGACACCGGCGGTGGCGGGGGCGGCAACGGCGACGGCAACGGCGACGGCGGCTCGCGGGGCGGGATCCCGGGCCTCATGAGCCAGCTGCCGGCTTCGCTGGTGGCCATGACCGAGCAGATCGAGGCGGCCACCGGGGTGGACATCCTGGCCTCCCTGCGCCGCCGCGACGCCGGTCACGGCGGCGAAGGCTGACATCTGAGCCCGTTCCGCGAGTGACATCGGGAGACGGCGCGTGAGCGGGTACCTCGACGGCAAGAGCATCGCGGTCACCGGCGGCGGGGGCGGCATCGGCCGGGAGATTTCGCTGGCCTGCGCGGCGGAGGGTGCCAACGTGGTGGTGGCCGACTACGGCGTGGCCCTGGACGGGTCTGCCCCGTCGAGCGAGGTGGCCGACGCCGTGGTGGAGGAGATCTGCGCTGAGGGCGGCGAAGCGGTTGCGCTGGCCGGGGACGTGTCCCTCTTCGACGTGGGCGCCGAGGTCGTGGAAGCGGCTTGCGACCGGTGGGGGAGCATCGACGGCGTGGTGTGCGCTGCGGGCGTGCTGCGTGAGCGGATGCTGTTCAACATGAGCGAGCCGGAGTGGGACGAGGTGGTGGCCGTCCATCTGAAGGGCCACTTCAACGTGTATCGCGCCGCGCTGGCCCGGATGCGCAAGCAGCCGTCGGGCGGCTCACTGGTGGGATTCACCTCCGGTGCGGCCATTGCCTCCACCGCTCAGGCGAACTACTCGGCGGCCAAGGGCGGCGTCATGAGCCTCACCCGCTCGGCGGCCATGACCGCAGCCTCCATACGGATGCGGGGCGGCCCCGCCATCAACGCCAACTGCATCGCGCCGGTGGCCCTCACCCGGATGAGCGAGAACGTCCCGTTCGAGATGGAGACGGGGGATCCCTCCGCAGTGGCCCCCATGGCCGTCTACCTGCTCAGCGAGGCCGGCCGGGACGTCAACGCTCAGATCTACACCGTCGTGGGGCGACGGATCTCGGTCTGGAACCAGCCGCAGGAGCTGCGCTCGATGTGGTCGGCCGGCGAGCAGTGGACTCCGGACGAGATCGCCGAGCAGCTTCCCCGGACCATCGGGCAGGAGCCCAACTGGGTGATCGCCGACCTGGAGCGGCGCATGGCCGAGATGGCCGGCGGCTGAGCCATGGTCGCGGAGCCGGGCGACTGGCCCTGGCCGGCGCCTCCCGCTGAGCCGCCCGGGCGGGGACTGCTCGAAGGCAGTCGGGTGGTGGTGACCGCCGCGGCCGGTGCCGGGATCGGATCGGCCGTGGCCCGCAGGGCCCTCATCGAGGGGGCCAGGGTTCTCATCTCCGATGTCCATGAGAGACGCCTTTCGGCCACCCGCGACCACCTGGAAGCCGAGACCGGCTCGCGCCCCGAGGCAGTGCGGTGCGATGTGACGGCTGAGAGCGACGTGCGGGCTCTGATGGACTCGGCTGCCGAGTTGCTGGGCGGCGTAGACGTGATGATGAACAACGCCGGCCTCGGCGGTTCGGTCCGGCTGGTGGACATGACCGACGAGCAGTGGTCGGCGGTGCTCGGGGTGACCCTCGACGGGACCATGCGCTGCACGAGAGCTGCGCTGAGGCTCATGATCGACCAGGGCAACGGTGGCGCCATCGTCAACAACGCCTCCGTCTCAGGCTGGCGGGCCCAGGTCGAGCAGGCCCACTACGCGGCGGCCAAGGCAGGAGTGATGGCCCTCACCCGCTGCGCGGCGCTGGAGGCCGCCGAGCACGGGATCCGGGTGAACTGCGTGGCGCCCAGCCTGGCCTGGCACCCGTTCCTGGCCAAGACCACCGACGAAGCCCTGCTGGCCGACCTGGCCCGCAAGGAGGCGTTTGGCCGGCCGGCCGAGCCCTGGGAGGTGGCCAACGTGATGGTGTTCCTGGCCAGCGACCTCTCCGGCTACATGACCGGCGAGGTTGTGTCGGTCAGCAGCCAGCATCCGTGATACCGCCGGAGCTTCGCATCATTGGCGGTGCCCCGGTGTCGTCTGGCAAGATGTTTCGAATCGCCGCCGGCATGCCGGCTTACACAGAAGGGCAAGTGGGATGACTGCTCGACGGATTAACAGGCGCTGCGCGTCTTGGTTGGCGGCGCTGCTGGCGTTCTCCTTGGTCGCCGCAGCATGCGGCGGCGATGATGAGGGCGACCCCCAGCCCTCCCAGGCGGTGGAGACCACCGAGACGGCTGCTCCTGCCGCGCCGGACGAGCCGACCGAAGCGCCCGTCGAGGATGGCGGAGAGGAAGCGCCCGCGCCGGCCGAGCCAGACGACGAGCCCCTGGTCGCTCCCGTCGACACGACCACCACGACGACACCTCCCGACGACGGCGAAGCGGTCGTCGAGGCGCCCGCCGAGCCTGAGCCCCAGTTCGGCGGCACGCTGAAGGTCGCGGTCGAGGCCGAGAGCGACGGCTTGAACCCGGCGGCCAACAACTTCGCGGTGGCGGCCTACGTGATGACCTACCCCGTGTTCGATCCGGTCGCCTACTGGAACACGCAGGGACAGTGGATCCCGTACCTGGCCGAGTCGTTCACCCCGATCAACGACGGGCAGTCCTGGCAGATGAAGCTGCGGGAAGGGGTGCGCTTCCACGACGGCACCCCGCTCGGTGCCGATGACGTGATCGCCACCTTCAACGCCCAGCTGGCCGACCCCATCGTCTCGCTGGCGGTGCGCCCCTACTACCCCGAGGACATATCCGAGGCCCTCGTCAGGATCGACGACCTGACGGTGCAGTTCAACCCCCTCGACAAGTTCGGCTTC
>VXNG01000253.1 GCA_009840695.1 Acidimicrobiaceae bacterium | reverse complement strand
GCCTCGAACAGGATGTCGAAGAGCTGCTCGAAACCCGGCTCGCCCAGGGCCGCCAGGGCTCGGATGTCCTCCAAGGACGACTCACCGGTGAGGGGGGCGGGATCGGCTCGCCCGGCTAAGCCCAGCGGCTCGAGCGCCGCCACCATGCGTGGATCCGCACGCGGGTCGGTGGCCACGGTCATCTCGGGATCGCCCAGCCGTCCGGGGAGGCTCACCGTCGCGGTCGTCGTCGTGTCCATCAACATCTCCGATCTCGCCGGGCCACCTGCGGCCGGTACTAGCGGTACTGGACGACCGCACCCTAACCCGCCGGGGCGGCCGGACTCGCCGGCCCACCTGACCCGTGGAGGGTTGCCGGCCGTGCCTGGGGCAGACTCGCCGCCGTGAACCGGGCCGAACACCGCATGGGTGAGCGGGAGTTCGTTCTTTTCATGGCCCTGGTGGCCGCCATGTCGGCGCTGGCCATCGACATCCTGTTGCCCGCCTTCGCTGAGATGCGCCCCGCCTTCGGCCTCGACGACGACTCCACCGACCTGTCCCTCACCATCACCCTGTTCCTGATGGGGACCGGCGTCGGCAACCTCTTCTACGGCCCCATTGCCGATGCCGTGGGACGCAAACCGACGCTGGCGGGGGGCATGGCGCTCTACGGTGCGGCCGCCCTGACCTGTGCACTAGCCCCGTCGCTGGGAGTGCTCTACGCCAGCCGGTTCGTCTGGGGATTTGCGTCGGGCGGCTCCAGGACCCTCACACAAGCCATCGTGCGAGACCGCTTCGCGGGCACGGCCATGGCCCGGGTGATGACGCTCATCCAGGTCGCCTTCATGATCGCACCCATCCTCGCTCCGGTTCTCGGCAAGGCCCTGGTGGAGATCGGCTCATGGCGCTGGGTGATGGCCTTCGGTGCGGTGATCGCGCTAGCGGTTCTGGCATGGTCGGTGCGACTCGCCGAGACGCTCGACCCCTCCCATCGCCGGCCGTTGAGCGTCAGACCTGTGCTGGCCGCATTCCGCTCGGTGATCGGTAACCGCACGTCTCTGGGCTACACGCTCATGGTCACCTTCGGCTTCGGTGCGTTCCTGTCCTTTCTGGGCAGTACCGAGCTGATCTTCGGCGAGGTGTACGGGCGCCCGGGATGGTTCGTCCCGTACTTCTCCGCCTTCGGCGTGGCCTCCGCAGCGGTGGCGTTGGGCTGCAACCGGATGCTCTACCACGTGGAGGCCCGCCAGCTGGCGCTTGCCTTGGGCGCGACCTTCGTCGCCATCTCGGCCGCGCTGTTCGCGGTGACCGCGGCCGGTGACGGCCTGCCTCCGTTCGGCCTCTGGATGGCGCTGTTCAGCCTGGCCAACGCCAGCTACGTGGGTGTGTTCCCCACCTCCATAAGCCTGGCCCTGGAGCCGATGGGGAAGATGGCGGGCACCGCGGCGGCCGTGATGGGGGCCTGTGGCTCACTGGGAGGGTCGCTGCTGGCCTCGTTCACCGACCGGGCCATCGACGGTACGGTGATGCCGATCGGCATCGCCTACCTCGTCTACAGCCTGATAGCGCTGGTGTGCCAGCTCTGGGCCCGGGGCGGCTCGCAGCAGTGAGCGATCCAATGAGCCGCATTGGCGGGCGGGAGTTCGTGCTGCTCATGGGACTGTTGACGGCGCTGTCGTCTCTGGCCATCGACCTCCTGCTGCCCGCCTTTGAGCAGATGCGCCCCGCCTTCGGCCTCAACGACGACTCCACCCGTCTGTCCCTGACCGTGACCCTGTTCCTCATGGGGGCCGGGATCGGGCACCTGTTCTACGGCCCGCTGGCCGATGCGGTGGGGCGCAAGCGGGCTCTGGCCGGGAGCCTGGTGCTGTACGCGGCGGCGGCTCTGGCGGCGGCACTGGCCCCGTCGCTGGGAGTGCTCTACGCCAGCCGGTTCGTCTGGGGGTTCGCAGCCGCCGGACCCCGGATCCTGACGCAGGCCATCGTGCGCGACCGCTTCGCCGGCACGGCCATGGCCAGGGTGATGACGCTCATCCAGGCCGTCTTCTTCATCGCGCCGATCATGGCTCCGGTTCTCGGCAAGGCTCTGGTGGTGATCGGTTCATGGCGCTGGGTCATGGCCTTCGGCGTGATGACCGGGCTGGTTGCGTTGGTGTGGTCGTTGCGCCTCGACGAGACGCTCGATCCTGCCCACCGCCGGCCGTTGCGGCTCGGTCCGGTGGTGGCGGGCTTCCGGGCCGTGGTCTCCAATCGCACATCGCTGGGCTACACGCTCATGGTCACTTTCGGCTTCGGTGCCTTTCTCGCCTACCTGGGCAGCACCGAGCTGATCTTCGGCGACGTGTACGACCGCGCGAGCTGGTTCGTGCCGTACTTCAGCGCGGCCGGAGTCCTTGCCGCGGCGGTGGCCTTGACCAGCAACCGCCTGTTGCGCCGGGTGGACGCCCGTCAGTTGGTGCTCGGGGCGGGCAGCGCTTTCGCCGCGGCCTCTGCTGCGCTGTTCGCGGTGACGGTCGCGGGCGACGGCCTGCCGCCGTTCGGACTGTGGCTGGCGCTGTTCAGCCTGTGCAACGCCGTTCACGTGGCGGTGTTCCCGTCCGGCATAAGCCTGGCTCTGGAACCGATGGGAGAGTTAGCCGGCACGGCCGCGTCGGCCCTGGGTGTCAGCACCTGGATGCTGGGGTCGCTGCTGGCCTCGTTCACCGACCGAGCCATCGACGGCTCGGTGATGCCGATCGGCGTGGCCTACCTGACCTACACCGCGATTGCGCTGGCCTGCCAACTCTGGGCCCGCGGCGGAACATCACGCCCTCGCCGCGGCGAGGTTTAGCATCACCGGCAGAGGAGGAGCCGCTATGGCCGGGAGCGACTTCGACCACGGGCTGGCCGAGATAGGCGACGGGCTCTGGGCGTACCTACAGCCCGACGGCAGCTGGGGATGGAGCAACGCGGGCCTCGTCGCCGGCGACGGCA